>CAYWZG010000015.1:0-28559 GCA_964462795.1 uncultured Methanotrichaceae archaeon | reverse complement strand
TAAACACTGGCTCGTGAGTACGTTCAACTCAATCTCGGCCATATTCAACCAGCTCCCATGCTTTGGGGTGTACACAAACTCGAATCGGTCCCATATTGCCTTTGCTTTATTTGGCTGGAACGTTTCATATAACGATCCGGGGACGTGTGTGTTCAGATTATCCATCACCAACGTTATTTTTTCTGCTGTTTCATATTGTTCTGCGATTTCTTCCAAAAAACAAGCACAATCTTGCTTTGTTCTTTGTTTGGTGGTTTTTACCATGCGCATTCCTTTCAATGGTTCACAAGCGATAAAAATATTGCATACGCCGCAACGCTTGTATTCATAATCATACATGACCAGATGACCGGGCAAAGCAGAAATGGGTGTTTTTGTCTCTGCAATCAGCTGTTTCGGGGATTCGTCCATGCACACAACGGGATATCGCGGATCAAACGGACGCTTGTAAACATCCAACACCATTTCCATATTCGCAACAAAGCTACCGTTTTGCTCTGGTGGAATTACCCATCCTTTTTGTCGCCAAGGCTTAATTTCGTTTTTTTTAGGACTTTGCGTATCGTTTCATGGGAAATGCTATCGATATATTCAAGCTCGACAACCTTGTCGGCTAACAACCTCAGAGACCACCTCGCAAAGCCTTCAGGTGGCTCACTGCAACTCAATGCAACCAAATGGGCTTCAAAATCACCGTCAGCTTTTTTAGCATAGGTTCGGCTCCCTTTTCGCCCATTGAGGGCAACTTCGAGACCGTCCTCGACAAATCGCTTCTTCACGCGGTCGATCTTTCTCGTACTTATGTTCAGGGCTTGGGCAATTACCTCATTGGTTAAAAGTTTCGCCTGATATCCACCCTCATCGCATCCAAGTAGGATCAACGCGTTGAGAATCTTCTGTGATTTATGTTTACCTTTAGAAGTAAGTGCACCAAGAGCTTCGCGCTCGTCTTTGGTAAGTGTCACGGTGTATTTCGCCATAATCAGTTCCTCAAGCGGGATTATGAAGGACCTATATTATATGCTTTATGACACTAAAGAGTTGACGCGACACTAGTGTCATCTAATTGGTTCTTGACTATAACTGCTCAATTTATCCAGAACGATCTCTTCTTGTTGCAGATCTATGTCCCCGATCGCCTCGTTTTCCTGTTCAAAATACGTGCCAAATACGCTGAAAAGCTCACTATAAGGTTCAGACACCTTTAACGGCAACGACTGGCGTTCCCACTCGCCAAGCTCTGGTGGCAGAACGATTCCTCGCGCCAGGCTAACCGTGGGTGAGACCGGTTCCCCAGTTTCCAGGGCACTTCTTTCATCCGTCATCCAGCTTTTTAGAAGGTCTGAATACCTGGAAAGAAGGATGGCCTTGTGTATGCCGCTATTCTGGTAGAAGTCTGGCTCAGCATCTGGGACGATTACCAAAGCTTCGCTACCGTCTTCTTTGCCGTTCCGGTCCTCGTAGCTCACCTTGAGCCGGATATTCCCATCGGGCGAGATCTGTTTTAGCTTGATCAATACCACCCCTCCCTTGACCGCGCCACTTTCTGCCTTTGAGGGAAAGAGCGTGTTGACCTTCATGATCTCTCCTGTGGCTTCATCGGCCTCTGGTGATCCATAGACCTTTTCTATCTGATATCCTGAGGCGTCCAGATCGAGCAGGAGATCGAATACCAGTGGAGTTACCATGTAGTCGAACTCTTCGTCCATCCTTTCATCAAATTCGCTTGCAGAGTGGACTGAGTAGTAGTTAGCCCCTTTAATCTTGGTGACCTCTTCCACAAGTTCTGTGTTGAAGTCGACACCGATCCCGATGAAGGTCGTATAGAGCCTATGATCTGCGTTCTCTTCAAGTATGCTGAAAAGACCGCCTTTGCCTGTCAGTCCCAGGTTTGGCATGGCATCGGTCAGGAAGATTATCCTGTTCTCGCGTTCCGAAGGATCTGCATCGAGGAACGTTCTAAATAGGGCAGTCCCCTTTTCCATCCCCGATTCCATGTTCGTTCCGCTGTCCTCTTCGATATCGAGGATGCGCTCTTTTAGCGCCACCTGATTCTTGTCGCCCACTTCTGTCAAGGGCTCCACGACGAAGGCATCATTGCTGAATATCACCATACCGAAACGATCGTCTTCTTCCAGGTGAGACAATAAGTCCACCACAGCTTGATCTGCGATTTCCATCTTTGTCTTGCCCGATCCTTCGGCTCCGCCAACGTCTACCCTATTCCCAAATCGATCGTAGTAGTACTCACTAAATGGACTGCCCATCGAGCCAGAGTAATCCAAAACGACGACGAGGTTCAGCTTTTTTCTTTGAAAGTCAGTGATCCCAGAGTTGAGCCCCACTGATAGGTAGTGCTGAGGCTCTTTGGAGAAGGGATCTTTGGATATGGCGTAGCTGTAAGACGGGCAGAACGACTTTTGGCACGCGTCTTCTGTTCCGGTATCGAAGTAGTAATCGTAGAACAATCCTTCATAAGTCAAGTCAGTTGGCAAGGGCAGATAATCTTGATCGATATTTTCCCGAAAGTTGTTGACGTCTTTTGCGCCACCTGCTGAAAGGCCAATGTTGGGGCTCGCAGCTGCTGGTGCCGAATAACTGTATGCAACTGGCGAGGCTGGTGCCATTCTCATTGATTTGGACATGCCGCCACCACTCGATCCAGATCCTGGCGCGCCCCCCACGAAAGGCCCGGACGCGCTCAGCGCAGCCTCGTCCATGTCCCAATAGTCCTTCACGTGGAACCTAACTGAGTTGCTTTTGGACCCATCGAGGACGTACCAAACCTCATAGTCGCCGCCCCATTCGGCAAGGTACCCGACAACGTAGGTGTTGTCACCTTCTACGTCTTCTGCTAAAAGCAAATCCACAGTACCCGTGGGATAGCGGCAATAGAGCTGCAGCTCTCCGCTGAGAGAGGGCGCGAGCATCAACTTGGCCCAAGCCCCCATTGGAATATCCAATGATGTGCGCGCCTTTTTTTCTGTAGAATCGACTATCGATAGATCATGTTTCCCTTCGGGTCCCATTTCAATGCCTTTGTCTAAAAGCCCGCCAACTTCGCCGGGGGCTTCTGAACTGTACCATGTATATTCATCGTCTGAATCTTCACCCCAACCGAGATCAAATCCCATTGAGGGGCCAGATAGCGAAAGAACGATCGTCGAGAGGTATAATATCATCGAGATTGTATTCATCTTCATCCCTTCCCAACAATGTAATGTGTTCTCAATCATTATATTTCAACCACATGCAGCGCCAATTTGACTCAAGTCGGATCTGAGCCTCGAAACCTTCCCGGCGAGCATATGCCGATAACTGTTCTAAAAAATAAGAACGGTAAGTTTGAAGAGGGGGTATTCACCAGTTCAACACATATTATTTATAAATTATATGCGGACAAACGTTGGGATATGGTTACATGTAAAGAACTATTTGACGGCCTTTTCATGCCGGGCAAAATATCCCTTAGCTACGCATTCAGGGGCTCTGAAAAACCCCTTATTGGAAAGACGATCGGAGATATGTTCGACAAAATTGCGGAAAAGTACCCCGAAAACGATGCAATCGTCTCACTTCATCAGGACCTAAGGTACACCTACCGTGAGCTACAGCGGGAGGTCGACCGCGCGGCAAAAGGATTCATCAGCCTAGGGTTGAAGAAAGGCGACCGTCTGGCAATATGGGCGACGAACATCGCCGAGTGGATCATCACCCAGTTTGCCACAGCCAAGGCCGGCATCATCATGGTGAACATTAATCCCGCCTACAGAACCCACGAGCTGGAATATGCGCTAAAACAGTCAGAGACACAAGCGCTTTTTCTCATCGATCGATTTAAGACTTCAGATTACGTCAACATGTTTTACCAGGTCGATCCCGAGGCAAAAACCAGCAAACCGGGCCGGATCTCTTCGGAGAATTTGCCCTATCTGAAGACCGCCGTCTTAATCAGGGGCGAAAAACCGCCGGGAATGTACACCTGGGACGAAGTCTTGAATATGGGCGATTCTTTGCCAGACGAAACGCTGCTCGAACGCTAAGAACAACTGGACTTTGATGACCCCATCAACATACAGTACACCTCTGGTACGACCGGTTTTCCCAAAGGCGTAGTTCTCACTCACCACAACATCCTGAACAACGGCTACTTCATCGGCGAATGTATGAAGTTCACAGATCAGGACCGGCTCTGTATACTTGTGCCCTTCTATCACTGCTTTGGGATGGTTCTTTCCAACATGGCCTGTATGACCCACGGAGCTACAATGGTTATTCCAGCCGAATATTTCGACCCCATCTCCACTTTGATGGCCATAGAAAAAGAGCGGTGCACTGCAGTTCATGGCGTTCCTACCATGTTCATTGCAGAACTCGAACATCCTGATTTTGAGAAATTCGATCTCTCCTCACTTCGCACTGGCATCATGGCAGGTTCACCTTGTCCAATCGAGTTCATGAAAAAGGTGAGCAACCTCATGAACATGAAAGAGGTCGTCATAACTTATGGGCAGACCGAGGCGTCGCCTGGCATCACCATGTCTTCTACCGACGATTCATTGGAGCAGAGAGTTTCTACTGTGGGACAGCCCATGCCTCATACTGAGGTCAAGATCGTAGATCCAAAGACCTGCAAAATAGTTCCTCGCGGCGAGACTGGCGAGATATGCGCTAGAGGATACGCGATCATGCGGTGTTATTACAACAACCCGACCGCGACTGACAAGGCCGTAGACGAAGAAAGATGGCTTCACACAGAGGACTTGGGCACTCTCGACGAGGAGGATTACTGCAAGATCACCGGTCGCTTGAAGGACATGGTAATAAGGGGCGGCGAGAACATCTACCCAAGGGAGATCGAAGAGTTCCTCTACACTCACCCAGACATCAGTGATGTTCAGGTTATCGGGGTTCCTGATGTCAAATATGGAGAAGAGTTGATGGCCTGGATAAAGCTCAAAGAAGGCACCAACCGGACCCCTGAAGAGATAAAAGAGTTTTGCAAGGGCAGGATCGCCCATTTCAAGGTGCCAAGGTACATAAAATTCGTCGATTCATTCCCCATGACGGTTTCGGGCAAGATCCAGAAGTACAAGATGAGAGAGATCTCCACCAAAGAGCTTGGCCTGAAAGACGCAGCCAAGATCGATACTGCTTGAAGACGGGTCAACTACCCGCCACTAAAGTGACGGGCATGTAATGTGCCCTGGTTGACCAGATCCCCGATCGAGGAGTTTTACAAGATCGGGAGCCAATACGAAAGAATTTATAGTCGAGAACCGATTAGATAGCACTAATCGGTTCTCACCAGAATAGTGCTTAACGATACGAATAGGCCAAAATATCAAACTCTTGCGAGTTTGATATTTGGCTCAAAGGTATTGTTAAACACTATGCTTCGGAAGCGCGGAGGGTCACGGATACTCCGACATTTAGGTCAGGGATGACGTGAACCCTCGCACCTCTGGTCCTTTGCATCTTGGTGGGCAAGACGCCATCCTTTGGCACCGGGGCGCTGGCGCCTGGCTTATCAAAGTCGGCCCTGGCTTGAGCCACGGGCGATGCCTGAAAAAAGGTAGGCCAAATGGGACACCCTGTTATAAATCTGATATAAATATATAGTTCATCAACTATTATCTCGATGAAATACACAGTTGTCCTTGAACCACAGGAAGAGGGCGGCTATACTGTTCGGTGCCTTGAACTACCAGGTGCCATAAGTCAGGGCGAAACGAGAGAAGTGGCTCTGCTGAACATTAAAGAGGCAATCGGGCTTGTTCTGGAGGTTCTTAGCCGAGAGCTGTCGATCCTTGAGAATGCTGAGATCCTAAAAGTGGAGCTGGCAGATGTCTGTTAAGCTCCCGGTGATCTCGGGAGAACGACTGATAAAGATCCTGGTCAAAAAGGGCTTTTCTGTCAAAAGGCAGTCTGGAAGTCACGTGGTCCTTCAAAAAGAGGATATCGTTTTCTCAAGTTCCTCTCCATAAGGAACTTAAGAACGGGACGCTGAAAGCGATTTTGAACCAGTCGGGCCTCGTCGTCGAGGACCTGGCAGGCTGATGGGGAAATAGAGTTTGTGCGTTTTTGCGGGCGCAGTAGCTGTTCTCTGATAGAAAGCGCATTTTTCTCCGATGGCTTTTGGGCGGCTGCAGGAAACGTCGCCATGAGGATACCGGGCCCGAGGCCGCCCTTTCCATCTGGCTGATAAGGGCGGCCAGGTTTTGTCCAGCAGGACTTTCCGGCGCAGAAGAGCCGAATGGTGTGCATATAACGTTTCTAGAGTTGCCCAATAAATATAAATAATTGTGCTGATATTGCCACAATGGCCAAAAAAATCGAGCCAGGAATCTTGCGATGAAGAGACTGGTCTTTGCTTTTATAATGCTCGCCTTGCTGTCGCATGGAGGTTGTGCTGATGGAAAGCCTGCTTTGAATATGCACGATGAATCAGGTGATTCGCCTGGATCATATGATTACTCAAGTCGGGATCTTCCGGACGATTTGGACGAGCGGGTCCAATGTGGGGCTGTTGATGCTCTTGGCAAGGTAGGATACTCAGGAGATACCTGGGCAGTCGACCCCCTTATTGCGGCTCTCAAGGATGAGAACTTTGATGTCCAAAATAGGGCCATGAGGTATCTTGGCGAAATTGGCGATACAAGAGCGGTTGATGCCCTTATTGTGGCTCTCAAAGACGAGAGTTGGGTGATTCGATACAGTGCTGCCGTGGCTCTTGGTAAGATAGGTGATTCTAGGGCGATTGAGCCACTCATTTATCTGGCTTCGAATGATGAGGACTTGGACGTCCGGGAAGTGGCCACAGAGGCGCTGGCAAAGTTGGATGTGTAACGAGGTTGGGTTTTGAAGCCTATACTTCTTTGTATGTGTTTAGCCTACCCCAAGGTCTGGCTGGATATCGATGACAAGTCAGAAGACGGGCGCGGTCCTTATGATCTGCTTATCTGTGTGGTTTATTTGGAAGACAGCAACCTTGTGGACGCAAATGTCTCGATTGTGGAAAAAGAGACCGCGCTTGATTATTACGATCAGCTCCTTGCGGGGAACAACCAAGAGGACCCTGATAAGAGCATCGACGAGTCCATTAACATAACCCACCCCTTCAATCTGATTCTGGTAGATGCTGGTCACGCGAAAGTCAAAGGTTGGGGGACATAAAATGCCTAAAAATGGTGATACAGGAATCAGATATCAGGTAGCAGTGAATCTTTGGTCAACTTTGGTACAGTCCTCATGGTCTAGATTCAATGCTATGGTGATAGCTAATTCCATTATCATAGGTTTGACTGGAACAATACTAAATAATAGTTATGGTAATAATATTTTGTTATTATTTGCCGTGTTTTTATCGGTGATGGGTATACTCTTGGCTTTTTGTTGGTATTCCTTAATGGCGCGGGATGCTAAATTTCAGTCGTATTATGCAATGTCTGCTCGTAATTTAGAACGTCGGTTGTTCGCGGACACTGAAGGCGAAAGTCCTTCTGCACCACATTTAACTGTTTTGGATGGTGCTAAGTTGTCGGCAGGATTTATCATCAAATCCCCCGATGATCCAGTATATCCAGACAATATAGATAAAAATGATAAGAATACAATTCAGATGACTGGGCGCTCAGAACGGTGGATGGCGAGGAACAGCGTTAATTATATCATATATATTTTTATATTTATATATGCAATGCTCATTTTTATTGCTGGTATATTGTATTTCATTCAGGTAACTGAAGCCATACCTCAAACTGGAGATCAAGGATTGGTTTTAGCACTTTCGGCCATCAGTCTAAGTAAGGAAATTGATCTTGAAGACTTAATTGTAGCTATTCTTACAGCATGTCTCGTCGGAATTACATATTACTATTATAGGGAAATGAAAAAACAAGCTACTGCTGCAGAGAGACAAGTTGGTATTATGGAAACTCAAGCTGAGAATATGAAAAACCAATACAATGTTATGAGGATGGAGGCGGAACAAGGGAGAATGGATAGACAACGAGATGCGATTAAGAGGAGACTAGATAAATTAGTTTTAGAGAAGAATGACTTAATAGCGCCATTCATCGGTAAAGGAGATGACCACAATGTCTGGCGGTGGAATTTGGACCGTCACAACAGAGATCGGACTTTCTACACAAACACATATGTTCCCATTTGGAATGAAACACTAACAAAAGCATATCTCAACCCGAAGTTAGGCGAAAAATTAATAGAATATAAGACTCTCTCAGAAAATTATGTATTTGGGGACAAAACTTCAGAAGATGATGCCAAATTAGAGAATCTGAAATCACAACTTGTTAGTGATATCGCTTCAAGGGATGAAGAACTTAGGATTAAGATTGACGAACTAGAAAATAATCTTAACAAATTGGAGTCCTATACTTTTATTACTTCGGGAGCGCGGAGGGTCACGGATACCCCGACCTAAAGGTCGGGGAGGAAGTGAAACCTCGCCCGTTTTTCGTGTTCCTTTAAATCGGTAAAACTTTGGAGATTGTTCAGAGGAAACCGAAAGTAGAGTTTTAATCGTGCAGATCTGGGAAATCTGGGCAACGAAGACTCAAAGATTTCTGAAATCCGGAAAAACGGGCGTGCGGCCCCGAAGCATACCCAGTCCTTTAGGGAGGGGTGGGCTGCACGCAATTTGATTTACTCAAGTTATGCCTATGACGATCCCCAAGCACATCGGGCCCGAAGATGTTTCAGCCCTGATAGAAGTGACAAACCCCTGCCGAGATCGCATTATCCTCACCCTCCTCTTCGGCACCGGTGCCAGGGTAAACGAACTGGTCCGAACCAGGCTTCGAGAAGTCGTATGAGAAGGCAGGCTTCGAGGTGGAAGGTGTGTGAAAGGCCACCGTCCTAAAGGGCGAGGTCCGCCCGCTGGCCGGGCCATGCGCCATCTGGCAACTTAGGATGCGCCAGCCGCCGTGGAGATCAAGGGCAGCAATTCGCGCCTTGGCAACCGTCACGCGCCCGAAGATCAGATCGGGCTACCGAGCCTGGTGGCACAACAACATTGAAGTTCGACAGGTTCTTCCTTTAAATTGACATCCAACAGCTTCCTGTTTTGTTAGCAGAATTTCGCCAAGCTCTTTTCTGTGGCCAAGTTCCCTTCTGCAACAGAGATTCGACCTTCGCCCACCATACACTGGTGTTAATCTGACATGCCCTTCGTAATACCAAATATCCAATCGATAATTCAATACGTGCGTATTCTGGGAAAACTTCATAACTTATGACCCGATTAGACAATCCCTTAAGAAAAAGGCCCTATTCTCCTGTAGATATGGCCGAAAAATGATGACTATCTGTGAGAGGTGCGCGAATTGCAAGCTCAGAATCAAAGATCGAGGCTGAAGCTGGAAGCAAAAGCTGCAAAGGCGAAGTTGGCCCTGAGTGAGTTCATCCAACTCAGACGAGTCACCTTCTTTTCCAACTACGCATTAGCCCTCTTCATCATCCTGACGCTGAACTTCGCCCTTCCAAGACTCATGCCTGGAGACCCTTTCCAGGCCATCTACGGCGAAGAAGCGCTCCTCGTCATAACTCCAGAACTAGAAGCCGAAATCATCCAGAGGTTCTCTCTCGACAAATCTATGACCGAACAGTTTGCAGCCTACATCTTCGCCCTCCTGAGAGGGGACCTTGGATACTCTTACTACTACAGCGAAGGCGTCCTGGACGTGATACTCGACTTTCTTCCCTGGACGCTTCTCCTGACAGGTTCTGCCCTGATAATTTCAACTCTGATCGGCCTTTTCTTGGGCATAACTTCGGGCTACAGACGCGGCAAAGCCTTGGACAAAGGTCTGCTTGCGCTTCTGATGTTCTTGAACGGCTTTCCCGACTTCTTCGTTGGAATCCTCCTTCTCATCGTCTTCGGAGTGACCTTAGGGATAGTGCCCTTATCCGGAGCCATCACCCCTTACAGCGGCTTTGGGGGAATCAATCTTGTCAAAGACATTTTGCATCACCTCATAACGCCGATGACGTCTTTGGTCCTGGTCTGGATATCGACCACCTACCTTCTCGCCAGAAACACCATGGTCACGATCCTTGGAGAAGGTTTCATCGTAACGGCGAGGGCCAAAGGATGCCGTGAAAGGGAGATCGAGTACAGACATGCAGGCCGAAGCTCGCTTCTTCCGGTGGTCACGTCGACGGGTCTTCATATCCCTCACCTCATAACCGGCGCGCTCTTCATCGAGATCGTCTTTTCTTACCCAGGTGTTGGGCTCTTGCTGTACAACTCTCTTCTCACAAGAGACTACCCAATGATCCAGGGGATACTTTTGATGGTAACAGTATCAGTCCTCATCGTGAACTTGATGGTCGATCTGCTCTACCAGAAACTCGATCCGAGGGTGAACAATGCACGTTAACGTCTGGGGCGAAGTGATCGGAAGCAACGTGGGTAAATTCGGACTATTTTTAATAGGGTTGATGGTGACCCTCGCGGTCTTCGCACCCGTCTTCACCCCATACAGCCCCTCTGAAAAGACCGGAGGAAAAGCTTTCGCACCCCCTTCAGCCGAACACTTGCTTGGGACTAACGACGCCCGCCAAGACATATGGACCCGTCTCATTTATGGCGCTCGAACCTCTCTTGCGGTGGGGTTTGGCGTTTCCCTTCTTTCCACATTCATAAGCGTCCTCATCGGCGGAACTTCTGCAATCTTTGGCGGCTTTTATGATCGGTTCTGGATGAGGTTTGTAGACGCGCTTCTTGCGATACCGTCTCTAGTGGTGATAATCCTCGTTGCCACTTATCTTCGTCCAAACCTCCTCTTGATGATCGTGCTTCTATCGGCCCTAACTTGGCCAGGTGGCGCAAGAGTGATCCGGGCCCAGACCCTCTCGATAAAAGAGAGGATGCACGTTTCTGCCGCCCAAACTTTCGGCGCTGGCTGGTCTCACATCCTGTTTCGACACATCGTACCAGACCTTGGACCCATACTGGTGGCGATGATGATACAGGACGCAAGACGTGCAGTATTCATGGAGGCGGGCCTCTCTTTCCTTGGAGTTTCCGACCCCTCGATGATAAGCTGGGGAAAGATGATGCAGTTTGCGAGGGTCTTCACTTATATGGAAATCTGGAAATGGTGGCTCGTTCCCACGGGGATGGCCCTTTCCTTGACGTTAATCGGCCTTTCTTTCACCGGATTTGCAATCGAGACGGCTCTTGACCCGCGCCTGAGACGGGGCCAGGGCGGGCATGGTACTGGACATGACATTGGACATGACATTGGACATGTTGATGGACATGGTGGTGACTAACTTATGTTGAAAATCGAGAACTTGAAAGCATCTTACGACGGTCACCAGATCCTAAACGGCGTGACCCTCTCCTTAGAAAAAGGAGACTCTTTGGCGATAATAGGCGAGTCTGGTGCTGGTAAGACCACACTTGGGATGTGCGTGATGGGACTTCTCAACGGGAACTGTTCTGGCAGTATAACCTTTCAGGGAAAGGACATGCTCTCTTTGAGCGAGAACGAACGGCGCAAAATCAGGGGAAAAGAGATCTCCATGGTATTTCAGAACGTGGAAGACGCTCTCGATCCCTTATACAAAATATCAGACCAGATAGCCGAAGCTGTCCGGGTCCACGAAGGCGGCGAAGACGCGGTCAAAAGAGCCCTAGACCTTCTTGAATCGATGGGCCTAGACAAAAGGAAGATAGATTCTTATCCTCACCAGCTCAGTGGCGGCGAAAAGCAAAGGGCACTCATCACAATGGCGCTCGCAAACGATCCAGAAGTAGTAATCCTCGACGAGCCAACTGCATCGCTGGATGCCATCAGCAAGGCTGACATCACCTGGATTTTAAGAGAGATAACCTCTGAAAAGATATCCCTGGTCATCACCCATGACATATCCGCCGCATCGAAGCTTGCCGACAACATAGCGGTGTTATACGCAGGAAGAGTCGTTGAGATCGGCCCTACAAAATCGCTTCTGGAAAACCCGCGCCACCCTTACACCCGTGGTCTCATCAGGTCGTCACCCAACATGACCAGCACAAAAGACCTTCAAGGAATCCCCGGAAGGATGGTTCATGGCGTGGGTGGATGCCCCTTCCACGAGCGATGCACTCAGAGGATCGATCTGTGTTCAAAAGAGGTTCCTCCTCTCGTGGATGCTGACAACGGAAGAAAGATCGCCTGTCATCGAGGTGGAATCGTTCCTCTCCTCGAGTTGAAAGGACTTGAGAAGTGTTTTGAGAGCTTCAAGGCGGTTGACGGGATCGACCTCACTCTCTACGAGGGCGAGACCATTGCTCTCGTGGGCGAAAGTGGATCTGGCAAGACGACGCTTGCCAAGATGATAATAGGGTTGCTGACCCCCAACACAGGCGAGATCCAGCTAGAGGGCGAAACGGTGGGCCAACGATCCAAAGAGTTCTACAACCGCGTCCAGATGATATATCAAAACCCAAAGGAGTCAATCAGCCATCGTATGAACATCCTCGAGGCGGTCCGAGAACCTCTGGACGTCCAAAAGATTGGGCGGGCCAAAGATAGGGTCGATCGTGTCAAGCGGGTTTTAGAAGAGGTCGAACTTTCCTCTGATGATGAGTTTCTCGGAAAATATCCCCACCAGATCAGTGGCGGCGAAGCCCAGAGGGTGGCAATAGCAAGAGCACTCGTCTTGAACCCCAAACTTTTGATAGCTGACGAGCCCACTTCTGCCTTAGACGCCAGCGTCCAAGCCAAGATCCTCAAGCTGCTCTTGAACCTTCAGGAAAAGAGAGGTTTATCCATCCTCTTCGTGACTCATGATATCGCCGTTGCCAGAAAGGTGAGCGATAGGATGGCGGTCATGTTAAGGGGTCAGATCATTGAAGAAGGGCCCACAAGCCAGATAATGACATATCCAACTCATCCATACACCGTGAAACTTTTGGAGGCGGCTCCGGATATCGCAGCAGATCCTCGTCTTGGATCCGAGCCCGAAAGGCAGTGGATCAATCCTTGGAACAAGAATCTGGTTGGAGATGGGCGCCCCCTCATTACGTCTTGAGTGATTGCAGCCTGTCCAAAAAAGGGCGTATTCTCCGGGTCGTGTCGTCAATATTGTGATCTGTATCAGTCATCCATATTGCCCATATCGCCCATAGCCCTTTCCAGAAGCAATGTGGCAGCTTTGCCGAGAAATTGTTCTGTCTGGTCGATGGCCGCCGATCCCTCTAGCCTTCTGGTGACGAGATCGTCTACAATCCCGTCGCATTCCCGTCTTAGATTCTGAAGTGCTGGCTCGGATTCCAGGTCTCGCAGGCTCTCTGACAAGGCGAGAAGCTGAAACGTTCGCATGTCTATGGCACGATCAATCCAATCCTCGCCATCCCGATCGCTTTTAGCCCCCCTCAACCGTCTGATCTCAGATAGGAACGCTTTTTCTGAAGACAGGTCGGCTTTTGTGCGAGATTCATCCTCCATGTTTTTGTATCACCCAAAAACGCTCCCGCTCTTAAGAGCTTGGACCGCTGTCCTAACTTGGGCCTTCAATGGCTAAAAGCCTTTGTCAGACAGGATGGTCAAACAGGACGAATCGGCTTGCAAAACAGGTATCCACAACGTCTCATTCAGGGTTTTCTGGACTATAAATCAGGTTCTACCAAATCGTTATCCGAAGATATCGTTCAGGTAATACAAATATATTCATCTAAGAATTAATCTTTTTCGCCCTAAAGTCGATTCACATTCGAGAACATTTAGGCCGAAAAATAGTCGTCTAGACGTTGATAGATCGCGAATTTATGGGCAATTTTCAAGATACTCTATATCTTAGTGTGGCAGATTATGCCTAAATATGGAAAAGGATATATGCAGTGTGAATACACAATGAAATATCGAAAATTCGGCCTGTATTTTAAAAGGAGGGAATAAACACGGTAGGAGAAGGACGACCACCAAAGGACATTACGCACCTAGGTCCTCTGGACATAAAGGACACTACGTCAAACCCAGCACCACTTGGTCTGATGGGTTTTGGCATGACCACTGTGCTTTTGAACATGCACAATGCTGGCTGGTTCGAATTGGGCTCCATGATAATGGCTATGGGATTATTCTATGGGGGGATCGCCCAGATAATCGCCGGTATAATGGAGTGGAAGAAAGGCAACACCTTCGGAACGACTGCGTTCACCTCTTATGGGCTTTTCTGGCTCACGTTGGTATTTTTGTTCTTCATCCCCAAGTATGGATGGTGGGATGGCCCTGAACCTTCTGCTTTGATAGCGTACTTCTTCATGTGGGGTCTGTTCACGTTCTACATGTTCCTTGGCACGCTGAAGCTCAACAGAGCACTGCAGATTGTGTTCCTCACCTTGGCGATCCTCTTCTGGCTCCTGGCCATAAGGGATTACACTGCCTTGGGGACTGGTGTGGCCAATCCCATGATCGAAAAGATCACTGGCTATGAGGGAATCTTCTGCGGATTCACGGCCATATACGCTGCATGTGCCCAGGTGCTGAACGAAGTGTACGGCAGGACAGTCTTGCCGATTGGGCCCGTCAAGAAGTAGGATAGATTTCAGGTCAACTACCACGGCCTAAAGGCCGTGGCTTGCGAAAACGGCTAAGCGAGACCAAACAGTTGGACTAGGGGGCAACAAAATGCAGCAGCGTCGTGGGCTACTAAGAACGGCAGAGTACTTCCCTAGCTTTGCCCACTTCTGGGCACGCCGAACCCGACAGGATTTATCCCTAAGCCTGCTTCGCCACCCCGAAGGGACATTTTTACCCAGGCTTTGACCTGGAGGGCATAATATGCCACGCAAGTCCCCACCCCAAGGGGTGGGGGTTCCTTGCGCATTACATAGACTACAAAGGTGTTAGATTTGACCATATTGACCATTATAAGATGGAGGGCGCAATTCCTCCCCGGCCTGAAGACTGGGGTCTCCTTGCGCATTTAAGATGAACCGGAACACGTTGAACCTCTCGGTCAACGCCCTATCCTTTTTTTCGTTCCTCGTGTCTACAGCATCCGGCCTGGTTCTGTGGCAGATTCTCCCGCCAGGATACGGATATCGAGGTGGTCGAGGAGTCTTGACTGAGTTGCTTTTCTTAGGACTGGGGCGCCCTGACTGGCTGCGCATCCACAATGTATCGAGCCTGATCTTCGTTGTTCTGATCGTGTTCCACATAGCACTCCATTGGTCCTGGGTCAAGAATTTGCCCAGAAAATTTGGATATTCTCGTTAAGTTGCAAAAGAGACGAGGGCCCTATCACCACTCTGCTACGTATCCAAAAATATGTTTGGAGAAAGACAAAGTGCTTTATAGATTGCAGATCATGATATTCGGTGGTGTATAGGTCATGATGAATAAGGGCGACAGAACGAATGGTGGTGACATTCCCAACGATTTAATCGAAAAGATCGATGGGCTAATGGACCAGTTTGTGGAAATCGTAGACGATATCGTGGTAGAAAGGAAACTCCAGCAAGGTGTTGTACGAAGTCAGCATCCCTGCAGCATAGTGGTGATTTTGGAGAGCACTACGCTCTACATTGTGGGTCAACATCATGCAGGTGTGCTTTCTACCATGTACACTTACCATCCCGAAAAGGAAATATCCCAGCAGAAGGTCATGAGCAGCGCCAGATGGGAATTCGGGTTTGAAGATCCTTTCGTAGTCATGTTCCCCAAAAATATCCTAGATCTTTCCAACAAGGATAGGGAAAACATAGTGAGGCTTATCGCCATAACCTTCATCGAATCGGAAGTTCAGAGGGCTTTGAACTTGATGAGCCTCATGCAAATCAAACCGCTCTTCGGCCACGCTTCTTATATGATTGATGATAGGAGAGCATGTGTCCTGGTACCCTCAACCGATGAGGGGGATCAGATTTACATGGAGGCCGTAAGGCCCGTTCTGGAGAGCGGTGGACTTTTGGTCTACAGGGCAGAGGAGTTTGAAGACGATGAAATTGGTCTCAAGACGGTATGGAATGAGATCTGCCGTTCTAGAATAGTGATAGCAGACTTGACCGATGCAGATCCACAGGTTATGTACGAACTGGGTATCGCCCATACCGTGGGCAAAGAGTCAGTCCTCTTATGTAAGCGAGGAAAATGTCCCACGTTCCCAGAAAGTTTGATCAAGGCCAACTTGATCGAGTACGATGATGAAGGCGAAGAGAGCATGAAGGCGTTAAGAGCAAGTATGGCAACCATCCTTTCAAAGATGTTCAAGTCGATATCAGACTAACAAGGACTAATTATTCTGGATGGCAGATTGCCCTGCCGCCACACAAAAATCCCTTTTTGGGGATGAGACCAATCTCGAATTCCCAAAGAGCTCGATATCTGGCAATTCGACATCAATTCGACATCAATTCGACATCAGATGATTTCAAAACGGAAAATAGGTGAGTGAAGTATGTTCAAACTTGGTGAATACGACGAGATCGAGGCAGAAGATATTGCAGAATATCTAAGAGATGCTGGGATCCGAGTAGACGTGAGGACCTCGATCAGCGCCTCAAGAGAGAGTGTCGCCTTTATAGAAGGAAAGCTCAGCGAGCTCAGAGAAGCCGCGCCAGATGAGTTCGAAGCTTACGAGCAATACGTAGAAGTTACGAATAAAGTGCTCGATGAGGGTGTCTCTCAAGAGAATTTCATGGATCGCTTCCTTCTCATGCTAGATCCTTCATGGAACGAAAAAAGGGACATAATCACCGACTTGATGGGGGAAGATAAGGGCCTTTCCGACGAAGAAGATGAAGAGGCTCTGGAAGAGAATGAGCGTTTGTTACGTGAACTATTTGAATACGTCAAAGGACTCGGATTTGCCCAAGTTACCCTCGATCTCAACGAGATTGAACTGGAGGACGGTGTAAAAAAATCACTTGGCGATGATCCCGTTTTGCAACTCCCCTTTGATCCCGATGAGTTCGACAGCGATAACCCAATGATGAAATCAATCCTGGAAGTCTCTTTCGATAAGACCTATGACCTTTACATAGACGAGATGACAGCACCCTTGATCGATGATGTGGACGAGATGTTTTTTGAGGACTATCCCGACGAATCCATCAATATACGGGCTCTTGGGATGGTAATAGACAGCATATTTGAACCACCTGAAACCTCAAAGAAGATCGATTTTGAGGATTTTGTAGATCTCTGCGCTTTTGACGTGGGCGAAGGCAGTCACATCATGAAAGTCGATGCAACTCCTGTTGCAGAGGCACTATCCAAGGTACTGGAGAAGAATGGAGTAATAAAGGCAAGAGGCGGCAAAGTCAAGTGGAAGAAGACCTCATGATAGAGTGCGTTTGGACGCGTTCCTTTCAGAAAAACCACAACTTCGTCCGGTAGGTTTGGTGGCGGGGCACTCCCTCCTGCCCAATCCTTAAACAAATTTGTTGCGTAAATTTAAAAATTGACCACATTTTGACAATGCAATAGTTAAATGCATATATCAAAAAAATGTCTAAATCACAGAATTGCACCTGTCGAATGTGGGTTTTACCATCTCCTCCCCAATTTTTCCCGCTTGCGCCTGGGGTTTGGAGAGTGCCGGATCGGGCCCATGGACTTCTGGGGGGCCTTCCGAGCCGATAGCGCGGGAGATGAAACTCCCGAAGACCACCTTCTTTGTCCCGTCCGGGAACTGCTTTCGCCTCCGCTGGTTTGCGCCCAAGGTCGAGGTCGACCTCTGCGGCCACGCCACTTTAGCCTCCGCCCACGCCCTTTGGGAAGAAGGAATCCTCGCGCCGGGCGAGACTGCCAAGTTCGAGACAAAAAGCGGCCCCTTTCTGCCGAGAAGAGAGGCGATCTGATCGAGATGGACTTTCCGGCAGAGTCGAAGAGGGCCGTCGAATGCTCGCCGCACATGCTTGAAAAGGCACTGGACACGCGGCTTGGCTACGTCGGTGGCAACAGGTTCGCCCTCCTGGTGGAGTTGGATTCTGAAGAAACCTTGCACCAGCTGAGGCCAAACTTCAACTTTCTGAAGAAACTTTCAGCCCACAGTGAGACAGTAACCTGCCTGATCAATTCTCCAGAGTACGACTTCGTCTCCAGGTTCTCTGCTCCAGACTTGGGGATCGATGAGGAACCTGTGACCGGCTCAGCCCACTGCTGTCTTGGCCCCTACTGGGCCGGAAAGCTTGGAAAAACCGAACTCGTCGCCTACCAGGCCTCGGAGCGGGGCGGCGTCGTGCGCGTTCGATTGAGCGAAGATGGAAATCGTGTCGGCCTCGGCGGCGAGGCCGTGACAGTCCTGAAAGGAGAGCTGATCGAAAAATAGATCGAAAAGATGGGTGAAAAAGAGAATTCGGGGCCACTCACCCTGAGATCAGCACAGCCTCATTTTATCGTTTCGCCCTATCTATCTTCCTCGATCAAGCTTTTGACAATACTCGTCTCGGGGGCCCCTGCCTCTTTTCGTGGCCCGATTTCCTCGCCCAGTGGAGTTGGCGCGCTCCATCGCCTCGATCGCCATGCTGTTCCGCGCCGCCTGGGCGACCTCATCCTCGGCGAGATCTTGCTATCAGTGCCAGGATGACGAGAAGCGCGCCCGAGGTGGCGCTTCGGGACCAGACCGACCCAGAATCGGCGCCGTGCTTTGGTGGGACCGTGAGCGCGGGCCGGAGAGTCGCGAGGCTCTCTTTCCTAGGTCTATCTACCACTGCAAGGACTGCAACTACGTCGGGGCGCTGGTGGTGGTGGTGGTGGTGGCAGACGACGAGATTATCGAAGCGATAAAGAATGCTTATTTCGAGTGGATTCGAATGATAGAGACCGTATTTGATATCAATGTTACAAGTAGCAACACTATGGCCGCTATAAAGACGGGAACATTAGAAATATAGCTCTTGTCTATTAATTCATACCCCCGTTCACTCAAAAATATTAAGATATATGCAATATAAACAGAAACAGATACAAGAACGTATGTTGTGTGTAATGCCACCTGGACGAACATTTTGTGATTATATTCATCCATAACTTCCTTTATGAACTGGTCTGCTTCTTTTTTAACGTCACCATTAGCAATTAAGATGCATATAAAATCGTTTATATATTCCTTATTAGGCGGATGTTTATTAGCCTCTTTATATAATTCTACATACTCGTTTATTTTTTTATTTTGGATTTTATTTATAATACAAGGTCGCAACCCTTCTAACAACTCTTGAAAACCTTTAGTCATATTTTAATAACCCAAGTTTTCTCTTTTCTTCGTCTGATAGCTCTTTTGTTATATCAACAGAACGCTCATCCAACCGATTTTCTAAGAATTTAATAAGATTTGCTTTATCTTCTTCTGCAATCTTATTTTTACCATGTATCTTACGAAACTCTCCAAATTCTGAATCTAAATATAATCTTGATAATCCTGTGCCCTTTTCCCCTAGATATTTAGCATCTTTCCTTTGACTGTAATCTCTTTCTGGTTCTGGCTCGACATCAGAAATAACCAATTGACATATTCTCATTCCAGGAACAAGTACCACCCTAAATTTTCCCAAATTATTAATTACGATTGGCAGCTTTCCGTGATATCCAGGATTGATATATGTGGATAATCCTACATTTATTCCTAATCGAATTAAACTATTTCTATTTTGTATATTGCCAACCATATCCCTAGAAAGACCTATAGTTTCCTTTACTTGCCCAATAATAAAATCACCAGGCACTAACACATATTCATCTAAAGTTCGCTCTTCGAAGTAATCCGTTATATTTTGGTCAAATGCATTTATATTTGCATCCACTCCACTTTTTGGGATTTGTATCCGGTTATCCAAAGTTAAATCTATAGATGAGGGTTGAATATTATCATATACAAATGGATTTATTACTAACATTTCATCGTAAATTTTCTCTAAAATTCTTACATCTGATAGCACACCCATAATGTTCAACCTCTCGCCTATTTACTTCCCTACCCATTTTAGTATATATCTCTGTCGTTTATCGTAAATAAAATTGTGTGCGGTCCGGTTTTCAGGATTTCAGAAATGTTTGAGTCTTCGTTGCCCAGATCCTCCTGATCTGCACGATTGAAACTCTGCTTTCGGTTTCCCCTGAGCAGTCACCAATGTTTATCGGTTTAAAAGAGCACAAGAAGCGGACAAGGGTTCACCTCATCCTTAGTCTAACGGTCAGGGTATTCATATGACCCTCCGCGCTCCCGAAGTAAGAAAAGAAGCGCGGTGACACCCCCCATCGTCTCGCTCCTCGCCATGGCAGGCGGATGCAGAAGGTGGCGCGGGAGATGAACCTCCCGAAGATCACCTTCTTTGTCCCGTCCGGGAACTGCTTTCACCTCCGCTGGTTCGCGCTCAAAGCCGAGGTCAACCTCTGCGGCCGCGCCACCTTATAGCCTGCGCCCATGTCCTCTGGGAAGAAGGAATCCTCGCGCCAGGCGAGACTGCCAAGTTCGAGACAAAAAGCGGTCCTATCTCTGCTGAGAAAAGATGCGACCTGATCGAGATGGACTTTCTGGCAGAGCCAAAAAGGGCCGTCGAATGCTCGCCACCCATGCTTGAAAAGGCGCTGGGCACGCGGCTTGGCTACGTCGGTGGCAACAGGTTTGACCTCCTGGCGGAGGTGGATTCTGAAGAAAACCTGCGCCATCTGAGGCCAGACTTCAACCTCCTAAAGAAGCTCCCTGCCCGCGGAGTGATAGTAACCAGCCCGAGCGACTCTTCTGAGTACGACTTCGTCTCCAGATTCTCTGCTCCAGACGTGGGGATTGACGAGAACCTGGTGATCGTCACCAACGGATTGACTTAGGAACGTCTACAACAAGGTCAGCGTCCCGTCGACAATCATATATTAGTACTTTTAGATAAGACGGTTCTCCTATGCAAGAGGAGATCTTCTGTCCTTTCTGCGACGATTTCACAGAACACGTCACTGTAAAGCAAGGTCGAGAGCAACTTGTAAGATGTGAAGTCTGCAAAACGGTCCACCTCATCCAGCAAGAGCGGACAAAACTATCTAGCCTGAGGGTGATCGTCAGCAAAGAGGGGGCCTCCCAGCGATATCAGATCGACATCCCAGCAGACGAGATCCTCAAGGTCGGCGGCGAGCTTCTGGTTGATGACGGCGTAAACGATGTGGTCTTGGGCCAGATAACCTCCCTGGAACCGGTTGAAGAAGGCCGAAGGATGAACCGCTCAAGAGCTGAGGAGATCAAAACGGTCTGGGCTAGAGCTGTAGACGAGGTTATAGTGAAAGTCTCGATTTACCATAAAGGAAAGACCACATCTCATATCATACCCACCTGGGGCGAAGACACCTTCTACGCGGGCGAGGTGAGGACCGTCGACGGAATGCGGTTTGAGGTGAACAATATCAAGCTTCGAAACGGAAAATCACCAAACAAGGCTGTGGCAAAAGACATTCTTAGGATATGGGGGGGTAAGTTCTGAACCAGGACGACTTAATCAAGAGCTTGGAGGAACGCGTGAGCAGCCGCGTATTGGACGCCTTGAAAAAGACTCCCCGAGAGTTCTTCGTTCCAGAAAACATCCGTCATATGGCTTACGGGGACCACCCGCTCCCGATAGGCTGGAGCCAGACCATATCTGCGCCACACATGGTAGCCATAATGTGCGACGTTTTGGACCTTCATGAAGGCATGACGGTCTTAGATATAGGCGGAGGCTCTGGTTACCATGCCGCAGTGATGGCAAACCTGGTGGGGTCAAAAGGGCACATCTATTCTGTGGAACGAATCCCCGAACTTGTGGTATTCTCCCGCCATAACTTAAAAAAGGCAGGAATCGAGAACGTGACCGTAATTGAAGGCGATGGTACCCTCGGCCTTCCAGAACACACGCCCTACGACAGAATAAACGTGGCAGCCACAGCTCCAAAAGTGCCGTCACCCCTCGAAGATCAGCTCAAGGTCGGCGGAAAGCTCGTGATCCCGATAGGAACCTGCTTTCAGGAACTGCTCCTTGTCACAAGAACTGAAGAAGGGTTCCAGACGGAACATCATGGTGGCGTGGTCTTCGTTCCGCTCATAGGAAAACACGGGTTTGAACTGTAGCGTCGAAGTTATATCTCAAACTCTTACGTGTTTGAGATTTGTCCAAAATGTATCGTTAAACACTATAAACACAATATCTTGAAAGCGAGAGTGCGCTCATTATGACGAAACCTGTCATGCTCATAATAATGGACGGGTTTGGGGTAAGCAACCAGAAGGAAGGAAACTCCATCGCTGCTGCCCGAATCCCTAACATCGATAGGCTGAAAGAGAATTATCCTTACACTACCATCAAAGCTTCCGGCCTTGACGTTGGCCTCCCCGAAGGCCAGATGGGAAACTCAGAGGTGGGTCACCTAAACCTCGGTGCTGGTCGGATCGTCTACCAGGACTACACCAGGATCAACCTGGCAATCCAGGACGGATCGTTGAAGAAGAATCCTGCCCTGATCGAGGTAATGGATCAAACCAAAAAGAGTGGATTGGCCCTCCACCTAATGGGTCTCCTCTCGGACGGCGGCGTTCACAGCCATAACACCCACCTTTACGCCCTGATGGAAATGGCCAAAGAGAGAGGCTTAGAACGGGTTTGGATCCACACCATCCTCGATGGAAGAGACGTTCCCCCAAAAAGTGCCCTCGTATACTTCAAAGAGCTTGAAGAAAAGATCCAAACGATCGGCATTGGCAAAGTGGCGACCGTTGCTGGCAGATATTACTCGATGGACAGAGACCGGCGATGGGATCGGACCGAGATGGGATACCGCGCCATGACTCAAGGCGAGGGATTCGTGGCTGACACCGCCGAAAAAGCAGTATCAACAAGTTACGACCGAGGCGAAAGCGACGAATTCCTAAAACCCACTGTTGTGGACGCTGAGGGGCTGGCCAAAGACGAGGATGGCATAATCTTCTTCAACTTCAGGCCTGATCGTGCCCGCCAGATTACAAAGGCCTTCGTAAGCGAGGACTTTTGCGAGTTCGAACGCAAAAAGCTCAACGTCCATTTCGTCTGCATGACCCAGTACGATGAGACTATCGATGCGCCCGTCGCGTTCCCTGTGGATTATTTGAAAGATACTCTGGGAGACATGGTTAGCAGGGCCGGGATGAGACAGCTAAGGATTGCCGAGACTGAAAAGTACGCCCATGTGACCTTCTTCTTCAACGGCGGAAAAGAAGCGCCAAATCCCGGAGAAGATAGGGAACTGATTTCCTCGCCAAAAGTGGCCACTTATGACCTCAAACCTGAGATGAGCGCCTTTGAAGTGACCGAGAAGGTCATCGAGAAGATAGGGGACGGGATCTATGACATGATCGTCCTCAACTATGCCAACGCCGATATGGTGGGCCACACGGGAATCTTCGATGCAGCGGTGACGGCCCTAGAGGTGGTCGATGCCTGTGTCGGAAAAGTTGCCGCAAAAGTTCTGGAATGCGGCGGAGCCGTGCTTTTAACGGCCGATCATGGGAATGCAGAACGGATGTACGACCCAGATACTGCCCAGCCACACACTGCTCACACCACAAATCCGGTACCCTTCGTTCTGATCATGGACAACGAAAAAGCGAGGCTACGTGACGACGGAATCCTCGCCGACGTTGCCCCGACTATGCTGGATCTCCTGGGCCTTGCGGTTCCGGCGGCCATGACCGGGACGTCTTTGATTGCTAAAGATTAAGCCAAAGAAATTCAGATGGTCATCTGCCATGGATTGGAACTGGAACAAGTTCAGAACTTACCTTCGGGTCAGCCAGGCCTACAAGATAGCAAGACGCCTCTTCGTGATGAACGCCTTCGATGGAATCCTTACCATCATGGGTGTCGTCATCGGCGCTCACTTCTCTGGGCTGACTGACCCCCATATTGTGATCACTGCTGGAGTTGGCGGGAGCATAGCCCTGGGGATCTCAGGAATGAGCAGCGCATACCTAGCAGAACGTGCTGAGAGGAGAAGAGATTTAAAGAAGCTGGAATGTGCCATGCTGAAAGATTTGGGAAATACCCAGTTTGCCAGAGCTTCCGAGTTTGCAACCGTCGTTGTGGCCCTGGTAAATGGGATCAGCCCCGCACTTGGGGCCATCATACTGGTGCTTCCCTACTTTCTTGTGCCCAGGATCGATATAGAGGCTGCCTTTTTGACCTCCTTGGGCCTCGGCCTTGCTTGTCTCTTCGTCCTCGGGCTCTTTCTTGCCAAGACCAGTCAAGAGCGTATGATCGTCTCGGGCTTGAAGATGATCTTAGTAGGGTTGATAACCATTGCCGTGGTGGGCTTTGTGGCAAGCCCGGGAACTATATAAATATCACTTTTTAAGTATTGCGGGATCCCTCCTGCAGAAAGCGGGGTTGAGGCTCAGGTCAAATGAATTCTCTGTACTTCTCGATAAGCGTCATCACCCGCTTTATGTCCCGCCCTTGGGTTCTGGCTTCCTCAAGGAAGCTTTGATAAAGGGCATCGTCGACTAGACGAGGCACCAGTTTGCAGTTTTGGCCGTGGAGCATCAGGTTAAAGCACCTTGCTTCGGCCTCCGATAGCTTGAGGGGCCGGTACTCGCCCAAATGTTCCTGGTAAAGAGTATTCTCTTCCTTTGGATATTCTAAAGCCAGTTTTGCCAGTGGCGTTCCAGGTATCGGCTCTGCAACGCTTGAAAAGACGTCGTCTAACATCGCATCGTCCATGAAATCCAAGGTTGCCTCGTAATCTTCCTCGGTTTCACCAGGGTAACCCACTATGAAAGAGCCGCCCACCTTGACTCCGCAAGATCTTGCAAGCTCTACGGCATCCAGGTTCTTTTCAACAGAGGTCCCCTTCTTCATGGCCTTGAGCATTTTATCACTTCCAGATTCCAGGCCGAAAAAGACCCATCCGATGGTGTAATCTCTGATCGCCTCTAGAATCTCCTCGTCCACGAAGTCCACTCGCATATCCGGCACCGAGAGGTTCCTTGGTCCCAGGATCTCGGCCAATGATTGGATCAGCTCGATGAAGGCACCTTTGTTGATATCTTTGCCGTAACCAAAAAGCGACCCGGTCCCGCCGCTCACTGCAATCCGCCTGATTCCTGCCGCCTTCAAAGCCCGAACTTCTGATAGAACGTTTTCCAAGCTTCGGCTTCTGATAGATCTTCCAAAAAATCGTGGAACCTGGCAAAAGGTGCACCCACCAAGGCAACCTCTGTGCGTCTCTATGTAGACGTTGGCCCCGCGAACGTTCTGAATTTTCAGATCTTCAGGGATCAAGGGGAGCGTGTGGTCCAGATGTTCCACCGGTTTAGGGTCGGTCTTTACGACCTTGCCATCTTCCAAGAAGGCAACACCAGACATGTTTCTAGACGGCCCCTCTTCCACCAGCTCAGAGACGACATCCTCGCCTTCTCCCATAACCACCGCATCGGGTTCCAACTCTCCCAAGACAATCTCGGGACAGGGCCCGACAGGTCCACCCACATAGAGCGTCTTTAGACCCTTAACAAAATCCAGAATTGCAGGATCGAGCAGCTGGGACGTGGAAAAGAGGCTGAGCAGCGTCACCTCACCTTCGGATCGAAGATCACGAGTGATGGAGACCAGATGGCCCCTATCCCTCAAGATCCCGCCAAGAACGAGAGATCCGTAGGTGTACATCTTTGGAGATACGATCTCGACCTTCATGAGAATTCCACCGTGTCTACATCCCCAGAGCGTTGATCTCCTCGATGAGCTCGGTGAAGGCTTCGATCTCAACTTCGATCACTTCTTCGGGAGTCATGGAGATGCTCATTTCTCCATCAACAGTGAGCCTGTCGGGACCTCTTCTGACCAGCCGACCTACGCCATCTCTTGAAAAGACGTTTTTGATATCGGTATCACAAGCTAGGGCCCTTCCTGGAAGGATCACCGTCTCTTCAATCTCGCTCAGGTCCAGAGCCGCAAGGTCGTCTAAGGTTATGAGACAACCTATGTCTTTGTTGACAGAAACCACGTTCACCTTGTCCCCAAGTTCGCCGAATATGGTTTTTAGAAGAGGTTTGGCAACGGTGCTGGTGATCAAGGTGGCAGTCTTTTTAACTTCAGGAAGTCGTGAGAGTTCCTCTTTCTTTCTTGCAAGAGCGAAGGGCGCGCCAGATTCAGGATCCCATAGCGGAGTTCCAGCAACCCGGAAAGAGAACTTCTCATGAGTTTCGGTGACGATATCCTGGAACTCTTCGATGCTGTGAGGGGTCACTCCAGGGATGATGGGTTCGTTTCCGAGGATCAATCCCTGATCACGGGAGTTGGCAAACCTCATCAGTATGAGGCTCTTTATTCCCATCTCTTCAAGGTCCTCGCAAGTCCTATCAAGCTCTGCGCCGTCGTTGACGCCAGGTATCAGGACTGAGGCTGCATAGACGTCGCAACTTTCGCAAAACCGCCTCAGATTGGCCAACGCCTCTTCCGGGTGGCGATCGTTCATGTACTCGCGCCGAAGATCTGGCTTTGTCGAGAAGACCGTGAAGGAGACTTCGTTTACGCCGGCCTCTATCAGAGCATCAGCCTCGTTTCCTTTCGTGAATCCTTTGCCGCTGGTGTATCCCAGATGAACAGGGACTTTGCCCTGACTCACCGTTTTCGTGAGGGTCAAAAGGTCTGGATAACAACTCACGTCGCCGCCACCGCTGATGGTCACCTTTTCAGGTTGGCCAAACATCGAGGCCTGGGCCACTTCCATTGCCACCATCTGGACTGGCTTAAACCCCGGATATCCTTCCAGTATGGCCCGAGAACAGTAGTCACAACCCTTCTGGAAGGGAAGGCAGTGCTTGCATCCGAATGGTTTGATCTCTTTTACGCCTTTGAAGTAACAATAAGCACAAAATCCTTTGCAGTCAAGTCCAGGTCGACCGCCAACGTCCGCCAATATCCCCATCTAGCCACGCTCCAAGACAAACATGGAGCCGCGAGTAAAAAGCCTTTGCGGATTGGGTTTGGATGAGTCGGTCAGAGGATGTTGTATATCACCAAGAAGTATAGCGCCACCAACATTGTGCCCTCAAACTTGGTTATCTTGTTTCCCAGTACCATGAATCCAAGAAGAACGCTGATCAAAAGCACGGAGGGAACGGCGATAGATATGAACGCCTCACTGGCCACCACATCGCCCACAAGTGAAACGCTGCCCAAAATGATGAGGGCGTTGAAAGTGTTGGCGCCCAACACGTCACCCATGGCGATATCGCCCCGACCGTTCTTGGCGGCAACGATGGCCGTGGTGATCTCGGGAAGTGAAGTTCCTATGGCCAGAAGGATGAAGGAGATCACGGCTTGGCTTATCCCTAAAGTTCCGGCAATCACGAGAATAGCGCCGATCATGTACTGAGCACCCAAATATAATAATATTATGCCACCTATGAAAAGGGCCAGATACTTGGGGTTGAAGTCTTCGGTGCCTTTGGCTTTGCTTTTTTTGTGCTCACCGATCTCGTGACGGATGAAGGAAAAGTACATGACGATAAGCAAGATCCCCTCTATCCAGGTAATCCTGAAGTCGACGAAAACCACGAAGACCGCCAACATCGAGGCTAGGAGGAAGGACAGATCCGTTTCGATGACGGCCCTGTCAATATAAACGCAATAGAACATGGCAGCGCCACCAAGCGCAAGGCCGGTATTTGCCAGGATCGAACCCAGGACGTTTCCGGCCGCAATTTCCGGATAGCCAGAATCTTTGATCACAGCAAACAATGAAGTAGAAAACTCGGGAAGTGCAGTTCCAAAAGCGACCACCGTCGCCCCTATCACGAACTCAGAAATCCCCAAGACCTTTGCGAAATGGACGGCGCTGTCTGTAATAGATTTGGCCCCGTAGTACAAGGCGACCAGACTCAGGCCGAAAATCAGATACTCAATCAAGGCACCATATTCTCCTGAAAGTCCCCTTTCGCTCCCGCAAGTTAAATCCCTTTGCTTCATTTGAATCCCAAATTTCTGATCAGGACGTAGAGAGACAAAACGGTGACAACAAGATATATATCTTTGAATACAGGTCCTGGGTAGGAGATTCTAGATGGTTTTTCTATCCAGGAACCTGCAAAGAGGGGGTTACAGAAGTCAAATCTGCCTGAGATGTTTTCATGTCTCAGCATCTGTCCGGCTATTGAACGGCACAAGAAGCGGAGCCATAACTATCCCGTCTAGGTCAGCCTACAGACATGAAACGCATTTTCATCCAAATATAATCTAGGGGAGACAAGGGTTGTACATTAAGGAGATTGAGCTTAGAAACTTCAAATCCTTCGGCAGAAAGGTAACCCTCCCACTCCAAAACGACTTTATAGCCATCACCGGCCCCAACGGAAGCGGAAAGTCCAACATCATAGACGCGCTCCTTTTTGCCCTTTCACTATCTAGCTCCAGGGCCATGAGGGCAGAGAGACTTCCAGACCTCATATACCGGGGAGACAACGGCAAGAACCCAGACTTTACTCAGGTGACGGTCAAGTTCGATAACACCTACAGAACTATTCCAGTCGACAAAGACGTAGTCGAGATATCAATAGGACTTACGCAGTTGGTGCAATCATAATATTATGACTCAACTTTTTTATAC
>CAYWZG010000014.1:2715-28647 GCA_964462795.1 uncultured Methanotrichaceae archaeon | reverse complement strand
CCCTTTCATACCCGCTGTCTGCCCGGTCAAAGAGTCCTATAGCTGAGTAGTTACGAAAAGAGTTGACATAACACCCAAGATTCCGGTGATTCGGAGGGCAACGATAGTGACCTATTGGTCAGAAATTGACCTCGATCACACTCCCTTGTAACACGTCTTCCTCGCTCACCTCCATTTTTTTGGCTTCGCCTCCAACGACGTTCTCGACAGGTCCCAGCAGGTAGGATTCAACTGAATGGGTCCCATATCTTCGGTTGAATAGGGAACTGTTATATCATAACGGCCATCCACCGGCATCGCCGAGTTGAAGTACTGGAAACGCCGCCCTTGGTTTGATGTCATGTCTAGTATTACCCCTATAGGCTTATCGTAGGGGGTCGTGCCCGTGATCTTTGCGCCGGGAACCTGCTCGAAGATCTTGACCTCGCTGACAGGGAACTTGAACCCTACTGGAGTCTTCGACTCGTAGACGAGACGAAAATGGCCCATGTTCGTGCAGTCGAAGAGATGAAGCCTCGCCAGAATAGTTCCCGAGAACCTCGTGGAATGCTCGAAAGCGATAGTATCCGAATCCGCGGCGATCTGGACGTAACTGCCCGGCTCTTCGTCGATCCAGCGGGCGATGGCTGGCAACTTTTTGTAAACCATCTTTTCGTCGGTTATTACGTATCGGACATCCCTCGCTTTAGCTATGGCTATGGCATCTTCTTCGCTCTCAGAAAGGAAGAAGCTGGCAGCGTCTTTCGCACCCGCTTGGAAGTTGTTCGCCACAACCGGCCTTTTCGACAGGTAAAGGATCCAATTTCCGTAATCCCACCAGCTCAAAACGCCGTACTCTCCAGTCTGGACGGGCCGCTCGAACCACTCGGTTGGAGTAGAGTTCTCCACAAGCCAGTCAAGAGACTCACACCAGTCTCCTGAGATCTCCGGTTTGTGCCCGGCGATTGTGGGAATGTTGAATAAAGCAGGGATGAAGAGGAACAGCAAGAAAACACTGATGATGACTTTGATCTCCTTAGGATTGACATTTTGAAAACGATCTGAATCTCTGATCCGTTCTGCCATCCCGAAGAAGAGAATGGCGATCAAAACTGACCCGCTGATCGAGAAGAGATACAAAAACCGTACCTGTGAAACCATCAAAGCCGCGGCAAAGACAGTCCAGACTAGAAACAGCAGTTGGTCTTTCCTAAAGCCTGAACGTCGGAAACTTTGGACCAGAAGGATGAACCCCATGAGGGCGAATACGAGGCTCAGGGTGGGAAAGGAGACGAGATCATAAAATCGGAATATGCGCGAGGTCTCTTCCACGCCCAACCTTGCCAGGTTGCCTCCAAAGAAGTAGCAGACAACCACCCCACAGGGTCGATTGAATTCCTTTGGTCAGGCTGGAAGTGTAGCTTAGGACCAAGGCGATGTAGGCAAAGATCACAGTTACGGGGACGAACGCCTGCCAAGGGACACTCTTTGCGACGAAGAGGCGCGAAAAGGCGTATAGAAACAAGAATGCAGCAAGAGTGGCAAGGGATACGGAGAAAGACGGAAGAAGCCAGGGATCATTCCAAAATGGCAAGGTCAGGAAGAGAACGACTCCAAAGGCCGTCATAAGTGGGAAGATCGTCTCTTCGGACGATCTACCATTCTTCAAGTCGAGGACAGTCTGAATCATGGCGTAGATGAGGATCGCACCCATATAAGCCGGAGCACCGAGCCACGTATAAGCTGTGGCTGCGATCAAAATCCCTGCCAAGACTGCAAACCTTGGCCATCGATCTCTCTTGGTCAGGGCATAAGCAAGAAGGAGGATCGCACCCAGAATGAAAAGCAACTCCAGCGAGTCGTGATCCGGCAATCCAAAACATGTTCTTGCAATGTGTTTTGGATCAACTGCCAATAGAAACGCCGAGAGAAGTGCTACCCTCATCCCAAAGAGCTTCTTTGCCAGGAAGTATAAGAGAATAACCATCGCAGATCCTAGTATTGGAGAAATGATAGCTCCTGTGAACTCCACTGCCAGGGGAGATCCACCGCCGAGAAGGGCCGCTGCCGCTATGATCTGGTCAAAGAGGGGAGGCCACATCAGCTCCAGACCGTGGGGATGGTTGAGGTAAGAATCAAACCAGAGGGTTTGGGGGAAATTCTCGACGGTGTAGAAGATTCTGCGCATGTGATAGAAAGAATCATAACTATAAAATATAACATCTCCCTCGACGAAGACGCTTCTTGCTGAAAGCAGCCTCAAAAAGAGTCCCAATAGGGCGGCAGCAAAGACGCCACAAAGCTCGTAAGTTCTCTCTTTGACCATAACAAATCAGAAAATCAGAACATAAGTAGTCCCACATATATGTTCCGATCGACGCCAAAGTTTCTGGGGATAGAAGGAGACGATACCGTGGTAGTCAAGAGGTCGATCGTTGTCACCCTATGTCCGGCAGTTATTCAACGTCGACCAAAAAGAGAAAAGCTTATCTGAGGCGGCTTCAGTCTTCGCTTGTGCCATTTGTTAGCCTGATTATCCCAACTAAAGATGAGGAAGTGACAATCGGGGAGTGCGTCCGCAAGTCAATTCAGATCTTTGAAGATATGGGGATTGAAGGCGAGGTGATAGTCGCAGACAGCTCCTCGGATTCGACGCCGGAAGTTGCCCGATCTCTCGGGGCGAAGGTGATCAAGCCAGAAAAGCTGGGATACGGTAACGCATACCTTGCAGGGTTTGAGCACGCCCAGGGCAGATACATCGCCATCATGGACGGCGATCTCACCTACGATCCCCTGGAGATGCCCAAGTTCATAAAGCTCCTTGATAGCGGGGAGGCGGATTTTGTCATCGGAACGAGGTTGAAGGGCCATATCAAAAAGGGGGCGATGTCGGCCCTTCACAGGTACGTTGGAAATCCCATTCTCACTTGGATGCTCAACATCCTCTTCGGGGCAGGGATATCAGATTCGCATTGTGGCATGAGGGCCATGACCAGGGAAGCTTTGAATGTGCTGAACCTCCAAGCTGGCGGGATGGAGTTCGCGTCTGAGATGGTGATAGAGGCCTCACGAAAAGGTCTCAGGATCTCAGAGGTTCCCATAACCTACCATCCACGAAAGGGGACCTCCAAGCTGCGCTCTTTCTCAGATGGCTGGAGGCATGTGAGGTTTATGGCGCTCTACCGGCCGGGCCCCTTCCTTCTCATTCCGGGGTCTGTAGCCATCGCCTCTGGCCTCATCTTGACCCTCTTCGTCTTGATGCAAAGTTCCAATCAGGTGCTGAGGACACATTCCTTGATCCTTGGAAGCATGTTGCTGATAATGGGATATCAGACCCTTCTTTCTGGATTATACGTAGGGGCTTTTGGCAAGTTCTACGGCGCCGAAAGTTGTGGGGGCCTGACCAAGAGGTTGATGGACTATCACTCTCTTGAAAAGGAGCTGATCATCGGGATGGCGTTTCTGGCTGGAGGCGTTCTCCTCGGGCTGAACGTGATCTTCAACTGGGTTGGAACTGGATACGGAGCCCTTCAGGAGGTACAGACGGCCATTATGGCGATGATTCTCTCGATAATCGGGCTTCAGACGATATTTTCAGCAGTCTTCATAAGCTTACTTTTGCTGAGCTCCAGGGATGCATCTAGAAAATGAGCAGGACCTATTATGAAAATCGCATACGTTCACGACGTGATCTACCCCTATGTCAAGGGTGGCGCTGAGAAGAGGGTGTGGGAGATGGCCCGGAGGCTGGCAGATAGAGGTCACGAGGTCCACATATTCGGGATGAAGTACTGGGATGGCGAAGACGTGATCGAAAGAGATGGTGTCTACCTTCACGGCGTTTGCGAGCCGAAGAGGCTGTACGTTGATGGAAAAAGATCTATAAAAACATCTATTTATTTTTCTTGGAAGCTGCTTTGGTCGTTCAAAGGGGATTTTGACGTCATCGATTCGCAGCAGTTTCCATATCTTTCATGTTATTCTGCGAAATTTCATGCCTCGTTAAGACGCATCCCACTGGTGATAACATGGCTTGAGCTTTGGGGTGACTATTGGAGCGAGTATCTGGGAAGAGGTGCGATCTTGGGTAGATGGGTGGAGAAAGGCACATTGCACCTCCAAGACAGAGTAATTCCCATATCAGAATGGGTTAGGGGTGACCTGCTCTTGATGGGCGTGAAAGGCGATAAAATGGAGGTAATCTCAGGGGGGGTCGATCTTCAAAAGATTGAAGACGTCCCGGCAGAGGAAAAAGTTTATGACCTCATATACGTGGGGAGACTCTCAGAACACAAGAGGGTCAACCTGCTCTTGAACGCCGTGAGCATGGCCCGAAGAGACATTCCCAAGATAAAGTGCAGTATCGTAGGGGACGGCCCTGAGAGGGAAAAGCTCATGAAGCTGGCAAAAGAGCTGAAGATCGAAGAAAACGTCGATTTTATGGGGTTTTTGGAACGGGAAGAAGAGGTCATAGCCAAGATGAAATCTTCCAAAATCTTTGTCCTTTCCTCGACGAGAGAAGGTTTTGGAATGTCTGTACTGGAGGCGAACGCTTGTGGCCTTCCCGCCATTGTCGTAAACTCAAAGAAGAACGCTGCGGCGAGCTTGATAATGGAAGGGGTTAACGGCACCCTTTGTGATTTATCTGCAAGATCCATGGCTTTGGAGATTAAAAAATTTCTAAAAGATGATTTGTACAAAACGATGGTGTGTTCGTCGAAGGAAAGTGCCGAAAAGTACGATTGGGATGAAGTTGTGAACAAAACTGAGAGAGTATACGAGAACCTGATCTCTTAAAGGCCCACAGGATGATAAATTGAAAATATTGCAAACACCACCTCGTTTTTATCCCTTCACAGGAGGTGTGGAGAATTACGTTCACAGCTTGAGCAGAGAGCTAGTTGAGATGGGACACGAGGTCACAGTCCTTTGCGCAAACGAACCTAAATCGAAAAAGGATGACGTTATCGATGGCATCAAGGTGCGGCGCCTCCCATACATTGGCAAAATCGCGAATACGAATATCACCCCTCAACTCCCACTTGAAATTTTGAGAGATGACTTCGACATAATTCACACCCATCTACCCACTCCCTGGAGCGCAGACTGGAGCGCTGTGGTCGCAACCGTGAAGAGAAGGCCCTTGGTTTTGACTTATTGCAACGACATTGTGGGTGACGGGCGTGCGAAGAAGATTGCCCAGTTATATAATCATTTTAATTTGAAATATTTATTGAAAAAGGCATCAAAGACTATCATCATACAGCCAAATTATCTAAATACATCTTTGCACCTAGAACGATACGAGAAGAAAGTCGTGGCAATACCCGTGGGCGTGGATCTAGAAAGGTTCAAGCCTCTTGGCACCAGTACGAATGGAAATACCTTGTTCTTCTTGAGCGTCCTCGATCGGTTTCATAGATACAAAGGTCTGGATTATCTGCTTTTTGCTTTGTCAATGGTGGCGAAAGAAGTTCCTGATGTGAAATTAATCGTCGGCGGTGATGGGGATCTCCTGGGCCATTATCAAAGGCTCTCAGACAGCTTGAATCTTGGGAAATGCGTCGAGTTTCTGGGCTACGTGCCCGAGGAGAAAGTGGCATACTATTATAACAGATGCGACATCTTCGTCCTTCCATCCATTTCAACGGCTCAAGAGGGTTTCGGGATGGTCCTCTTAGAAGCTATGGCATGCGGAAAGCCTGTCGTCTGCACCGAGATTGTTGGCGTGGCAGCGGAGGTGACAAAAGAGGGGGCGGGCATAACCGTCGAACCTTCCAACGCAGACGAACTCGCCAAGGCGATATCCCATATCCTCCAAAACAGGTCTGAGGCCCTCAAGATGGGTAAGGCTAGTAGGAGGCTTGTGGAGGAGAAGTACGGCTGGAAGCAAGTCGCAAAAAGGGTCGAAGAGATATACAAAGAAGTCAACTACCCGCCACTAAAGTGACGGGCATGTAATGTGCCCTGGTTGACCAGATCCCCGATCGAGGAGTTTTACAAGATCGGGAGCCGATACGAAAGAATTTATAGTCAAGAACCGATTAGATAACACTAATCGGTTCTCACCAGAATAATGCTTAACGATACGAATAGGCCAAATCTCAAACTCTTACGAGTTAGAGATTTGTCCGAAAGGTATCGTTAAACACTATAGTTCACATAAATTTGAACGCATTCTTCCCCCCACTAAAGTAGGGGGGATCCTACTGCGTTCGTCTTAATCTAGAGCCTACCAGATCCGATAAAAAACTCATATTGATCATTTCAAGAGGTTGATCTTGATGGAATCCAGGGATAAACGCGTGCTAATCACCGGAATCAGCGGTTTTGTAGGGTCAAAGATGGCAAAGCGCCTTGCCGACGAAGGTGCAGAAGTGTACGGCCTTCAGAGGAGGCGGGCAGATGGGGTTCTCCCCCACAACCTCAAGAGATTGGGTATAGGATCCCAGGTGACGCTTTTGGAAGGGGATCTTGAGGACATATCCAGCATCGGCGCTGCCCTGACGAAGAGCGATCCGGAATTTATATTCCATTTGGGGGCTCAGTCTTTCGTGCCCCGGTCCTTCTATAGCCCACTTGAGACTGAAGCTGCCAACTGCTTGGGCACCGCAAACCTCCTGGAGGCGATCAGGATCAAAGAGTTTGATCCCACCGTGGTTTTTGCCGGAAGCAGCGAAGAGTACGGCCTCGTGATATCCTCTGAAGTGCAGCACAGAAGGGCCCAGGAGAAATACGGTACGGTCTTTCCCGAGCCCGAGAAAATCCCAGAGGTTCCCATCACCGAGACGAATCCTCTAAGGCCGATGTCGCCCTACGCGGTCAGCAAGGTTTACGGCGATTATCTGATGAGAAACTACTGTCATTCCTACGGCATCAAGACGGTGGTTTCCAGGGCTTTCAATCACGAAGGAGCAGGTAGGGGCATAATGTTCGTCACATCGGTGATCACGAGCCAGGTGATGAAGCTGAAGCTTGGCGAGACGGATAAAATCACTATCGGCAACGTTAACGCCTTCAGGGATTGGAGCCACGTATCAGACGTGATCGACGGATATCTCCTTTTGGCAGAGAAAGGGCGGCATGGTGACGTTTACAACCAGGGGTCTATGAGGACGAACTCTGTGCTGAGCTACATATTGCTTAGTCTCGAGAAAGCTGGATACACACCTGATAAGATCGAGACGTTCCAGGGCGAGAAGGTTGTGAATGATCCAACCGAGCTGGATCGTTCCGAGGTGTTCGGCAAAGAGTTCGAAAAGACGAAGGTTGACGGGATGATGCTACGAGGAGAGATCGAGTACGATCCAAAAGATGGCGGCGTCGTTGCCCATTCTGGTTCAAAAGATATAAGGATCGAGTTCGATCCTGAGAGGTTCAGGCCCGCGGAAGTTCCCATACTCTTCTCAGACACCACTAAGATAAGCGAACTGGGGTTTGAAGCCAAACATAAACTGGGAGATGTTATCGAGGACCAGCTGAACTATTATCTTTCCGGGGCGGAGCGAAAGGGATTGTATTGAAGGTGGCCGTATTCGTTGATTATATCGGCGCGATCGGTGGTGCTGAGAGGGTCGCGCTGATGATGACCCGCGTTTTGAACTTTGGGTGAGTGGTGACATTTAAATGCCCTTTGAATAGAGCAAATGCCAAATTTGAAATTTATAGGGGCTTTTCGAAGTCATCAAAGGATTGAATAAATCATACGGAGCAGTCTAATGCCATTTAAATTTGAAAATCTGAGTCTTCCTGGAGTCATCTTGATAGAGCCAAGGGTCTTCGAGGATGAGAGGGGTTTCTTTCTAGAGACGTACAAAAAGAGCGACTTAAAATCTGCTGGGATAAACACCGAGTTCGTCCAAGATAATCACTCTAGATCTGAACGTAGTGTTTTGAGAGGGCTGCACTTCCAAAAGGAACCTTATGCACAAGCCAAGATTGTCAGGTGTACGAGGGGTTCAATTTACGACGTTGCAGTCGACTTGAGGGAAGGTTTTCCAACATTTGGAAAATATGTAGATTCAATTCTCTCCGAGGAAAATAAGCATCAGCTCTACATTCCCAGAGGCTGCGCCCATGGATTCCTAGTGTTAAGCGACGTTGCTGAGGTAATGTACAAGGCAGACAACGTTTATGCACCAGAATGCGAAGGCGGACTGATCTGGAACGATCCTGATGTGAATATTTCATGGCCGGATGATAATCCCATTCTTTCACAGAGAGATCTCAATTGGCCCATTTTGGCGGATTTGGTCAGGGACGGCGATTTATTTTAATCAATATTTTTCATATATCATGATACAGATGGTGTTTGAGTGAAAGCGCTTATCTTATCTGGCGGTCGCGGTACAAGGCTTAGGCCTATAACACATTCTCAACAGAAACAGCTAATTCCCGTTGCCAACAAACCGGTTCTGTTTTACGCGATTGAGGACGTGATCGAGGCAGGGGCAAGAGAGATCGGAATAATCGTCGGTCCTAACAAGGAACAAATCATAAAGACAGTGGAGTCGGCAGAATGGGACGTTGATATCCGATTTATATATCAAGGCGATCCGATAGGCTTGGCTCATACGATTCTCGTTGCCGAGGATTTTCTGGACGATGAAGAGTTCATCATGTATCTGGGAGATAATATCATAAAAGGGGGTGTGAACCAGCACGCTGAGAAGTTCCAAAAGCTGGATCCCGATTCACTCGTTCTCCTAACAGAGGTCGAAGATCCTCAGAGATTTGGTGTCGCAGATCTAGACGAGAACGGCAAGGTGAAGGAGCTGATGGAAAAACCTGAGGAACCCCCCTCTAATTACGCGCTGGTGGGAATATACTTTTTCAAGCCCACAATAATCGAAGCTTGCAAGAGCATAAAGCCTTCGTGGAGAGGCGAGCTAGAGATTACGGATGCCATCCAGTGGTTGATCGATAATGGCCGTCGCGTAGAGGCTTCCATTGTCGATGGATGGTGGAAGGATACTGGCAAGGCAGAGGACATATTAGAGGCAAATAGACTGATCCTAGACGAGATGAAACCGAAGAACGAGGGACTTTTGAAATGCTCTAAGGTCTTTGGAAGGGCCGTAATAGGGACGGGTTGTGTTGTCGAGAACTCCACGATAAAAGGACCGTGTATATTGGGCAATAATTGCCACATAACCGACTCCTACATAGGCCCATACACTTCCATCAATGAAGAATGTACAATCGAGGGGACCGAGATCGAGGATAGCGTGATAATGAAAGGATGTTCCATATCAAACGCGGGTAGAATAACGGAGAGCCTGATAGGCAAGAACGTCAGAATCCGAGATAACGGGAGAAAGCCCACCGGTCACAGGTTCATAACCGGAGACAATTCTGACATAGCGTTGTGATTTAATGAGGTTGTTAGTTACTGGCGGTATGGGATTTATCGGGAGCAATTTCATCAGATATATTTTAGATGAGCATGCAGACGCCCAAGTAATCAATTTGGATGCCTTAAAGTATGGGTCCAATCCTGCTAACGTGAAAGATCTGGTGGAAGATGGACGGTATTCTTTCGTCCGAGGTGACATATCTGACTATGAAATAATGTCCAGCCTAGTAGAAGATGTAGATGCAGTCATCAACTTCGCGGCCGAAACACACGTTGACAGGAGCATATCGAGCCCCGGCTCTTTTCTGGAAAGCAACGTGAAAGGCGTCTTCACGATACTGGAGGTGTTGAGGAAGAAAAATCCAGAGGCCAGATTGGTCCAGATATCTACGGATGAGGTTTATGGGGACACTTTGGAAGGTTCCTTCAAGGAGACAGATGCTCTCAGGCCGTCTTCGCCCTATTCGGCAAGCAAGGCCTCTTCAGATGTTTTCGTTCTGTCTTATGCCAGGACTTATGGGTTGAATGCCATGATCACCAGGTGTACCAACAACTATGGACCATGCCAGTTTCCCGAGAAGCTCATACCCAAGGCAATAATAAGAACTTTGATGTCCTTGAAGGTCCCGGTTTATGGTACAGGTGAGAACGTAAGGGATTGGATTTACGTCCTGGACCACTGCAAAGCGGTCGAGATTGTGATGGAATCGGGTAAATCTGGCGAGATATACAACGTCTCTTCGGGAGAGGAGAAGTCCAATCTTGAATTGTTGGGAACGCTTCTTAAGAACATGGACAAAGACGAGACCGTGATGGAGTTCGTGGAAGATAGGCCCGGTCATGATCTGAGGTACAGCCTCAACTCCTCGAAGATCAGGGAGGGGCTCGGCTGGAAACCCGAGCACAGCTTCCAAGAAGGGATGGATGTGACGGTCAAGTGGTATCTAGAACATGAGGATTGGTGGCAGCCTCTAGCCGACGATAGGGTGCTGGATCCTGCGCCCTGGAAGTTGGTGTGGTAGCATGAGAATTTTCATAACGGGCGGGGGCGGCCTTCTTGGAAGCAAGCTGGCCGAAGTTGCAATTGCAGAAGGGCACGAAGTATTTTCGGGTTATTGTCATCACGTTCCTGAATTTGGGATGAGCGCGAAGTTCAATCTGGAAAAACCGGGCGAAATCTCAAAAGCGATTAATGATGCAAAGCCCGATGTCATATTCCATACTGCAGCCCTTACAGACGTCGATAAATGTGAAACTGATAAGGACCTCGCCCACAGGATTAACGTTCGAGGGACCGAATTAGTCTCGAAAGCTGCCAGAGACGTCGGCTCGTTTCTGGTTTACGTTTCCACGGATTACGTCTTCGACGGAGAGCGCGGAGTGTACAGGGAGGAAGCCGAGACCTCGCCCGTGAACTATTATGGGCTCACCAAGCTTTTGGGCGAGAAGTTTTGTGATTGTGTAGCGAGAACTTGCGTCATATATGGGGCGAAGCCTGCCAGCGGGAAGGCGAATTTTGCCCTTTGGCTCATCGAGAGATTGGGACGGGGAAAAGAAGTGAATATAGTGACGGACCAGTACGTGACCCCTACTTTGAACACCAACCTTGCAGATATGCTGCTCGAAGCCGGGGAAAAGAGGCTCAAAGGAACATTTCACATGGCAGGCGCCACCAAGGTATCCCGGTACGAGTTTGCACGCGAGCTTTGCGAGGTGTTCGGGTTTGATGAAGATCTCGTCGTTCCATCGAAGATGGCAGATATGAGATGGAACGCGAAGAGACCAAAAGATTCTTCGTTGGATACTTCCAAGGTTTCAATGTGCTTGGAACGAGGCCCCCTTGCATTAAAAGAGTCTCTTGAGGCTTTGAGGGGGGAGATGTTGTGAAGTTTTATCTGCTAAAATGCAAAATCATCGAGTTTGAGGATATTGGGAAGGGCATAAATTGAGTGTGCTTGTGACTGGTGGTGCCGGTTTCATAGGCTCCAATCTAGTTGAGGCGCTTTTGGATTCTGGCGAAGAGGTGACCGTTCTGGACAACTTGAGCACGGGAAGCCTTGAGAACCTGAAAAACCTTTCAGGCAGCTTGAGGATCATTGAGACTGACTGCATGGACCTTCCCAATCTGGATATTGACCCTGATTCAATATACCATCTGGGCGTTCCATCTTCATCTCCGATGTACAAGAGCAATCCCATGCTGGTCGGTGAAGCGATCAACGGGGCAATTGGAGTCTTTGAGCTTGCTAAGAAAAGGGGTTGTAAGGTGGTTTATGCCTCAACTTCGTCGCTTTACAGCGGCCTTGAGCCGCCCCACATCGAGGATATGGAGGTGTTGGTCACTGACTACTACACCGAGGCTAGGATGTGTATGGAGCGGATGGCAGAGCTTTACAATAAATTTTTTGGTATAGATTCTGTGGGCATGAGGTTCTTTTCTGTATACGGCCCCAAAGAAAGGCCGAAAAAACAGTACGCAAACATCGTCACCCAGTTTTTGTGGGAGATGATGGAAGGCAAATCCCCTCAGATCTACGGGGACGGAACCCAGACTCGCGACTTCGTCTACGTCAAGGATGTGGTTAGAGCGTTGAAACTCGCCATGGATTCGGGATATCATGGAGCCCTCAACGTCGGCACTGGAACCAGCTACAGCTTTAACCAGGTAGCCAAGATCCTGGCAAAGAAGATGGATATTGATATCGAACCAGAACACATTGAAAACCCCATCAATAACTACGTGGCACACACTCTGGCTGACACAACTAAAGCTGAGGTGGCGCTCGGTTTTCAGTCTCGATATACCTTGGATGAAGGGATCGAAGAACTGATAAAATATTATGTTTCAGAGGGGAATTAGATCCATTCATACCCAGGTGTCCGGAGTGATCGAGGCGGGATTCCCTTTTGCAAGATGAAGGTGCTGAAATCGAGCGGCCTTCGGTCGTCATCAGCGTGATAATCCTAAACTACAACGGAAAGCGTTACCTGGAACGGTGCCTCTCCACTCTGTTGGCTCAGACTCGCAGAGATATCGAAGTGATCATGGTCGATAATGGATCCACCGATGGGAGCATAGATTACTTGGAGTGCCAATTCCCAGAGGTCAGAATTGTCAAAAATGAAAAGAATCTGGGGTTTGCCGGAGGGGTAAACTCTGGGATTCGGGTCGCTAAGGGCGATTGCATCCTCACGTTGAACAACGACACCCAGGTGGACAAAGACTTCGTCAAATGTTTGTCAGAGGCCATGGATTCCGATGAAAAGGTTGGGATGTGCGCCTCTAAAATGCTTTTTTGCGATGGAAGTATAAATTCCGCAGGCATATGCCTTTCACAGAGTGGCGCCGCCTGGGATAGGGGGATGTCCGAGCTAGACTTGGGGCAGTATGACGAAATGAAGGACGTGTTCGGCCCTTGTGCCGGTGCAGCATTGTACAGAAGAGCGATGCTGGATGAGATCGGACTCTTCGATGAGGACTTTTTCATGTACATGGAGGATGTCGACCTTGCATTTCGGGCTAGGCTTGCAGGATGGAGATGTCTATACGTTCCCGACGCAAAGGTATATCACGTTCATGGAGGTACAGCCGGTTTCGGATCGGATTTCTCTGTGTACTATGGAAACAGGAACGTTCTTTGGTATGTGATTAAGGACCTCCCGATTGTGCTCTTGATATATTACATTCCTTGGATATTAGGCCGAAACCTCGCAGTCATACCCTATTACGCTCTGAAAGGTAAGGGAAGAACTATCCTCAGATCCAAGTTCGACGCCCTGAAGGGCGTACCTCTAATGCTAAGAAAGCGAAAGGGAATCGTGCGCAAAGTTCCCGCAAAAGAGATAAGCAAATATATAATGAGATGGAGCGACGTCAGGGAGCCTTGAAATGTGGATAGTCGAGTACAGGGAATTGATCAGGATCTTGACCATAAGCGACCTTAAGGTGAAGTACCAAAGCTCAGCCTTGGGATTCATCTGGTCTCTCTTGAACCCCCTTTTGATGATGTTGGTCCTTTACTTCGTCTTCAGCAACGTCTTCAGGTTTGAGGATAAAAGCTTCGCGCTCTATCTGCTGATAGGTATCATAAGCTGGCGTTTCCTTCAGATCGGAACCATGACCTCGATGTCGGCAATCGTGGGAAAACCTAGCCTTGTCACCAAGGTGTACGTTCCGCGCCAGGTTCTCGTATTGAGCACGGTTCTTTCCAGCTTCATAAGCTCGATTTTGGAGTTCTCGGTTCTCATTCCCCTGCTCCTATTCTTCGGGGTGGACCTCTCCTTTAACGTTCTTTTCTTCCCCCTGATACACGTTACATTCCTGGTCTTGGTTTATGGCGTAAGCCTGATTCTCGCAGCCGTTTACGTCTACTACAGAGATCTAAACCAGATCTGGGACGTATTCCTCCAGGCAGGTTTCTTCCTCTCTCCGATAGTTTACCCGATATCGATAGTTCCCGAAAAGTACCTCGATTACTACATGATGAACCCAGTGACGGTCATAATAGAGATGTACAGAGAAGCGCTACTCTACCCCAAGACGCCTTCCATCGCCGAGATCGCATTCACTCTGTCATTCGCGGGCGCGATGCTCCTTATCGGGACTCTAGTCTTTGGGCGCCTTGAACGAAAGTTTGCTGAGGAGATCTGATCGGAATGAGCCTATACGACGTCAAGCTGATCGACAAGTTGGCAAATGGCGCCCAAAGCATGGACGAGGCCATCGTGGTGGAGGGCCTCTCGAAGAGGTTTAGGATTCCCCACGAAAAGAAGGGCACCTTCTACGACCACCTCGTCGGGCTCGTCAAGGGCGGAAGTTATTCTTACGAGGAGTTTTGGGCGCTAAAAGATGTCAGCTTCTCCGTCAAAGAAGGGGAGACCTTTGGGGTGATAGGCCCAAACGGCTGCGGAAAGAGCACTCTCTTAAAGATCCTGGCCGGAGTCCTCTATCCCGACTCAGGAAAGGTGAGAATGGGGGGAAAGATCGCACCCTTCCTGGAGCTTGGCGTTGGTTTCCAGCCGGAGCTCACCGCAACGGAGAACATACGCCTCTATGGCGCCATAATGGGCCTTTCCAGGCGAGATACCGATGAGAAGCGAGAGGATATCCTGGAGTTTGCAGAGCTTAAGCGCTTTGAGAACATGAAGCTGAAGAACTTCTCTTCGGGGATGTACGTAAAGCTCGCCTTCTCGACGGCGATTCAGACCGATCCGGACATACTCCTGGTGGACGAAGTCCTCTCGGTCGGGGATGAGACTTTCCAGAAGAAGTGCGCACAGAAGATAAAAGAGATAAGGCGGGCCGGAAAGACGATCGTCTTCGTCTCTCACGCGTTGGGGACGGTAAGGGATTTATGCGAGAGATGTGTGCTTCTGGACGAAGGCCAGGTGGTGTCGATGGGTGAAACTGAGCAAGTGGTGGAGGAGTACGTGCGGATGATGCAAGAAAATGAGAGCAAAGGTGGGCATGGAATCGATGTTTGAGATACCTAGCTCTAAACGGTATGAGCCGCCATCCATCAATCTAAAGAATAAGAACAATAGCCATACTCTAATCGTCGAGTTGACTGGAACTAATAATTTAATATTAGAAGTGGGGACGTCTACCGGGTACCTGACTAAGATTTTGCAGGAACTGGGAAATCACATTATAGGCGTTGAGATGGACGAAGAGGCGGCTGATGTCGCCAGCAAATATTGCGATTTGATGATAACAGGAGATGTCGAAGAGGTTGATTTTGATGAGTACATCGGACCTGCTTCAATCGACGTTGTGATTTTCGGAGATGTTCTCGAGCATATAAAATATCCGGCCGCAGTGCTGAAAAAGATCAAGAAATATCTAAAACCGCAAGGGTACATCGTCGTCTCCATTCCAAACGTCTGTCACGGCGACGTTCTTTTGAACTTGCTTAAAGGTGACTTCAAGTATACTTCGATGGGTTTGCTGGACGAGACTCATCTCAGATTCTTTGGACTAAAAAACGTCTTTGATCTCCTCGGAGGCTCCGGCTATTCGATCGCCGAGATCAAAACGACGCGAATTCCCGTGGGAAATACAGAGCTTAGAAGGGACATGAGGGAGGTTCCTAGAGAGCTATTCAAGTTCATAGAGGCTCTCCCAAACTCGGACATATATCAATTTGTTTTGAGAGCGGGGGCCAGCAAAAACCCGACAAAAAAGCAGGTTCCAGAGGCGAATTTAAACGAGATCTTCGATCGATCGATTGAAGACCTACTGAAAGAGCATGATCAGCCCCTAAAACGTGAGATCGCCGAGATTTGCGCGAAACATCAGGAGGCGTTAGAGCGGATCAGATCCCTAAATGATGAGCTGCAGAAAGTTGCTGAACATGCACAGGCCCTCGATCAGTCAGTATCGGATCGAGAGGGGCAGATATCTGCTTTGAATGAGGAGCTTAAGGGAACGTCAGCCCATGTACAAGAGCTTGAGGAGGCAGTATCGGATCGTGAAGGTCAGATATCTGCTTTGGCAGAGGATCTCAATGGAGTTTTAGCGCATGTCCCGGAGCTTGAAGCAGTGGTATCTGATCGGGATGGACAGATATCTGCGTTGAACGAGATACTTCAAGAGGCATTAGGGCACTCTCTGGAACTAGAGTACGAAATCGCTGAGATGCGGAGAAGTATTATTTGGCAAATTACGATGAAATATCATAGTATATTTGTCGAGCATCTATTGCCTCATGGTGCAAGGCGGCGGAGATGGTATGATAAGGGGGTAGAAGTCGGCAGAATTTTGGTTAATGACGGGTGGAGATGCTTTAATAAATCTGCTTCTGATGATGTAAATTATAATTATGAAGATTTTTTGTGTGGGATTGATACGCCAATTAGTAACACAATCGATGTTGGGCATGGAACAGTGCTCCACGTTAATGGTTGGTGTTTTCACAAAAATGATGATATTAAAGATCTGAGAATATGTTTTGGATCAGAAAAGATACATGTGGCAAATTACAACCGCAATCTTCCTCGGCCTGATGTTATGCAAAAATTTGCTGAATTTGGTGTCGAGCGTGAATATAGTTTTTCGAGTGGGTTCTGGTGCGTTGTTCCAATTAAACGAGTTGAAAATGAATGTGTTAAAGATTTGTCTTTAGAAGCGATGTTATCTGATGGAAATCCAATAAGAAGAAATATCTCCGACATCAGTTTGACACAAACCGCCTTAGACAATTCTGAAGATGACAAAGAAATAATAAAAAAAAGATACAATATTTTAAACTGTGATTATTTACGGCCATATGTTGTAATTTGCTTAGCGACATATAATCCTGATAGACACCTTTTTGAAAAGCAGATCAATTCAATCAAGAAACAGTTATACAAAAGTTGGATGTGTATCATCAACGACGATTGCTCTTCAATGGATAAATATAATTATGTAGTCGACGTTATTGGTGGTGATGAACGTTTCATCATTTTCCGCAATACTAAAAATCTGGGGTTTTATTATAATTTTGAAAAATTGTTAAAGATGGTTCCAGATGATGCTGATTTCGTAGCCCTCTCTGATCAAGACGATTTCTGGTACAAAGAGAAGATACAAAGATGCATTTTGGAATTTGATAAAGAGACTACACTAGTTTATTCTGATATGAGGATTGTCGATGACAAAGGAAATTGTGTGTCACCTACTTTCTGGACGACAAGGAAGAATTATTGCGATGAATTGGATTATTTAATTCTCGCAAACACCGTGACCGGTGCTGCTCTCATGTTCCGCCAGCAATTAATTGACTACATACTTCCTTTTCCCCCAAAGATTGGAGATTCTTTTCATGATCATTGGATCGCGTGTGTTGCCAATGTGTCTGGGACGATTAGATACATCGATGAACCTCTTTATGACTATACTCAACATTCAGGGAACGTCTTGGGACAGGCGACCTTCAGCCGAAGGGGTTTAATAAAATTAATTCTACCTAACTTGAAGCCAGATAATTTCAAATCGAAATTATTTTACTTACAATATGTTTATAAAATTGATGGCGCAAGGCTAGCAACAATTGCTAATTGTCTCATGCTCAGGTTTGAAAATGTTCTTCCTAATAAGAAAGAGAAGAATAAGGATATTCTAAAATTTGTAAATTTAGAGAGATCGTCGCGGAGCATGTTTTTTATGAAGCTGAGAAGTTTGGTAAATAGAAAAACAACCAATAACGCAGAACTCCGATTATTTTGTTCTTTTTGGGCGAATCGGTTGATCTGCACAAGCTATTTAAAGCAACGGTATCTGAAAGAGTCCGTCATAAATGTGGCAAATAAAGTTTTACCTCAAAGTTACAATTACGAAAATGTTAAGAATAAAATAGCACCCTTGACGCTAAGTATTTCGAACAAACAAGAGGTTTATATCAACATCTTAATACCATCAATTGATTTCCGTTATTTCTTTGGTGGCTATATAGCCAAATTTAATTTGGCCAAAAAGCTGGTTGAAATCGGGTATAACGTCCGCTTAATTCTAGTTGATCAGGATAGTTTGGACCTTGAGGCGTGTAAGGGAGAGATAAAAAAATATCCCGGTTTGGAGGACGTTTTCGACCTGGTGCCGGTCGTTTGCGCGTTGGATAGGACGACGAAAATAGACGTCTCCTCAAGTGACGTGTTCATTGCAACCACCTGGTGGACTGCTCACATTGCTCACGATGCGGTAAAACAGCTGGACACTGAGAGATTCATATATTTCATCCAAGAATTCGAACCTTTTACATTCCCAATGGGAGCATACTACGCATTGGCAATGCAGTCGTATAGTTTTCCTCACTACGCGGCGTTCTCCACAGAGCTTCTCCAGGAGTACTTTAGAGATAACAAATTCGGCGTTTATGAGAAAAGTGTACCAGAAGATGGAGATGAGATCTCAATATACTTTGAGAATGCGATCAGATCGTTCGATTTGAACAAATCTTTTATCCAGGATCGAAAACCGAAAAAACTGCTTTTTTACGCTCGACCAGAGGAGCACGCCGCAAGAAACATGTTTGACATGGGAATGATCGCTTTGCAAGAAGCTGTCAATAAAGGGATATTGAAAAGCGGTGATTGGGAATTTTATGGCATTGGTAGCGTAGGCACCGATAAGTTTTATCCTATAACCGACGACGTAAACATGGCGGTTCTCCCCAGAGTTGGCCTGGACGAATATTACGAGATGCTTCCTAAGTTCGACCTCGGACTTAGCCTGATGTATACTCCTCATCCAAGCCTTCCTCCGTTGGACATGGCGGCAGCGGGGCTCATAGTAGTGACAAATACTTGTATGAACAAAACTGAAGACAAACTCAAAAAGATATCCAAGAACATCATTGGAGTGAGCCCCACCGTGGGCGGTGTAGTAGAGGGGCTAAAACGTGGTGCCTTTCTAGTGAAGGATTATGATCTGCGCATCGAAGGGTCTCGCGTCAACTGGGCAGATGACTGGGATAAAACATTTAGTGAAGAACGTATTAATAGAGTCAAAGGGTTTGTAGAGTCCTTAAGATCGGATAGGTGATTACAAAATGATGAACTGTGATTTGACCATTGGCAACTTTGATGTATTGGAATATAAAAATGGGGTGCTCAAGGTTGCAGGGTGGATGTTACATCCAAAAAAAGAGTTTGAATCACTTATTGTTTACATTAATCAACATGAATCTGGAAGGGCTACACTGGTAAAAAGAGATGATGTTGCGAAAGTATTTCCCTACATCTCCCATGCGAATAATTCTGGTTTCATTTTCGTTTATAAATGTTCTGAGGAAATGGGCAGAAGAGTTGACATTTGTATCGTAGGGGTTTCAAAAGATGTGATGATTGCAAAAATGGATATGCTATATGTCATTAGAGGGGATTATAGGTCTACATTTAGAGACTTGTATGGAGATGATTTCATTTTCGATATTGATTCCCGAGATGAGATGTATCACCATTTAGCACAACACCCTGACGTTAAAGATCCTCTAGATGAATATTTTCATAGTGGTGAGATGATACTTATGGGTTTGGAGGACATATTTAGAGAACTTGGGTATGATTTTGATCAAATCAAATCATTTTTAGATTTTGCATGTGGTTACGGTAGAGTTACTCGTTTTCTAATTCAAAAATTAAGCAAAGACAATATCACCGTCTCAGATATTGATAATAATGCAGTCGATTTCTGCAAAAAAACATTTGGTGTAGAAGGCTTTTACTCGGTTAGTAATCCTAGTAAGCTAAATCACGAGAAAAAATACGATGTAATTTTTGTGGCATCGCTATTTAGTCATTTAGCGCTACCGTTTTGGACTGCTTGGTTGAAGCAACTTTATAATATGTTGAATAGCAACGGAATTCTCATATTTTCAACACACGGCACTAATTTGTATCTTCCATTTGTTGATGACGAAACGAAAAGGGATAGTGAAGTAACAAATAATGAGTTTTATTATGTCAATCAGAGTGAAACCGGGCGTTTATCTGCGAAGGAGTATGGCACTACATATGTGAGTTCCAAGTTCGTGGAAAATTTTGTGAGTTGGAATGGCCTTGGGGATATGTTAGCATTTCGTCCGAAAAAGTTCTGTAATTTCCAAGATATTTACATTATCAAACATCTATAAACATTGCTTCAGCGAGTGATTTGCTATGTCTTGCGTTGGTGTTAAACATGTCAAACATTTTTTTGATAGGCATGAATACCTCACGATTTCGATCATCCTTAGCATAATTTTATTTGTTTATTTTTATGATGTATTCTTACTTGGTGCGACAATATCGACTTCGTCTTTTTGTTCGGGTACTATGCCTTACGGTCCTTATGAGTGTACACGTTATGTTGGGCCTTTACCTGTAATTGATTACGTTGCGTCAGCAGTTCAATACGAGCCGTCACTCATGTTAGCATCAGATACTTATAAATTGGGTATTGTACCACTTTGGAACCCTTACATCGGTCTGGGGGAGCCCTTCGCAGCTCAAATAATAAGTTCGGTATATTATCCCTTAAATTTCATTCTCTATTTCGCATCAGCTAGTTCTTACTGGGTGATTTTTGATCTGTTACTTCTTTTTAGACTTTTTATTGCTGGTTTTTTTACATATTGTTTTATGCGTGAACTAAACGTAAGTAAATACGGGTCGTTGGCATCGGCAATTGCGTATATGGCAAATGGATATTTTATTTTCTACATCAATATGTCTCATTTAAATGTGGAAATTTTAATACCTATCCTATTATTTTCATTCGAAAAACTCATTAAGATACAAACATTTAAATATTGTGTTTTTTCTGCAGTATTAGTTGCAATCTCCATTTTTGGTGGAATGCCTGAATCTAATTTATTCGCATTTTCCTTCGCAGGCATATATTATTTATATAGATATTACTCTGAAGCTAACAGTGAAAGGACGTCGATAAAGATTTGCATGTTTTGGCTTTTAAGTACATTCTTACTCGGAATTTTGCTATCCGCAATACTCATACTGCCATTTATTGAATTTTTATGTTTATCATGGGATTTACATCCTTCGACAGTTGGTCTAAATCATTTAGATTTTTCCTTTGATACAATATCAATTTTGATACCATATTTATTTGGAAGCATTCATAATACTTGGAACGGCGTCAATCACTACAATATTTTACCATATATTGGTGTATCAACGTTATTCTTAGCTTTGTGTGCAGTCTCTGCAAGTGCTAAAAATATTCGTACAGTTGCATTTTTTGTAATTTTTGCTATATTTTATTTGTTAAAAACGTATGGGTTACCTGTAGTAAATTGGATTGGCTATCTGCCATTATTTAATGTTAGTATTTATCCAAAATATTGTTATCCTGAATTCGCATTTTGTATGGCTATATTGGCGGGCATAGGTTTAGATAATATTACTAACTTAGATTTTAGGAGATTGTGTTATCAAGTATTATTAATCAGCCTAGCAATATTTATATTTTTATTTGGGAATATCAACGCAATTTCTCAGACGTTTTGGGCTACGTCGCTATTTGATGTCAAAGTTGAGGTGGTAATATGGGTATTAATAAATGCACTTTTTACGTTTATCATATTATCCGCATTGGGAATTATAATCTATTTGGGATTTAATGGCCGCATAAATCAAAAACGTGTAACTTATTTGATGATTCTGCTATTAGTGGTAGAATTATTTGCATATGTCCCCCATTTTCACCCAGATAGATGTGACCCATTTCAACCCGCACCCTACATTCAATTCTTAGAGAACGATACTGAAAAATTCAGAGTTTTTGGATTAGGGGGTGTGTTAAATCCCAACACAGCAATTGCACATCACATTTTTGATATACGTGAGTTTAACCCGATGATTGTAGATAATTATATGACTTTTATTACTCAAGGAAACGTCTTTAAAGGCAACGTATATACTGGTGGGCGATTTACGGGATCCGAATCTTATATCGACAACAAAAGCATTAGAACTTTAAATCTAATTAATGCCAAATATATATTGGTACCAAATTATCTAATTGAAACACTTTCACAGGATAAGATCTATTTTGCGAAATACCGATTTGACAACGGATTTGTATTGTTTGAGCATCCTCCTGCTGGAATAAATTATCAACTTTTAATTCCGAATGGCACTACATTTTTGAATTTTAGTGTTGGATTAAGCTCTGAAGTGTGGTCTTCTGACAAAGGCGATGGTGTGATTTTCGAAATTTTACTCGTAGAATCTGAGGATGAAAAAAAGCTTTTTTCTAAGTATGTGGATCCAAAGAATAAAGTTGATGATCGAAGGTGGCATAATGGTGAAATTAATCTTTCAGAGTATGCGGGTAAGGAAATAAATTTAAGCTTTGTAACATTGCCGAATAAAAACAACGCATGGGATTGGGCTGGTTGGCATGAATTATACTTAACAACCTCAGAAACTAAGATTGATTTTGCCGAAATTAACAAAAGCTTTGATTTAATATACGACGATGAAATAAAGATATACGAAAATAGAAATGTATTCCCTAGGTCTTTTATAACTCACCATGCAGTTATTTTAAGATCTGAAAATGATATATTCAACAAATTAAACAACGAAGATTTTGACCTTAAAAATGTCGTTATCATAGAGAAAATACCTGCCAGTATTAAAGATTTAACCGAATATAATCACAATTCAGTTTATACAGATAATTCCTCATGCCATATAAAGGATTATAATATGAATGACGTCCTAATTATGGCAGATATGAAGAGCCCGGGTTTCCTAATTATAACTGATACATATTACCCTGGATGGAAAGTTTATGTGGATGGTGTTGAGAAGGAAATATTGGCGGCTGATTACCTATTTAGAGCAGTATTTTTAGAAACTGGGACACATTCGGTGAAGTTCATTTATGATCCAATGTCTTACAAAATTGGTTTATGGATAACGTGTCTCACATTAATTGTTATGTTGGGAATTTGTTTAATCAAGCGCAAATCGCAATAGTTAGTTATTAGGACTTACGCAGTTGAACAAAAAACAGTAGCATGAAGCACCAAACTGTCTAAAGCATAATCTTCTTGACAGGCTCTCATGTGCTTGGTTTTAACTACCAAGTGCGTAACTCCTAGTTATGTATAAATAGTAAGTTGTGAGACTCAGCAGGCTGAGAATTAGGTGGAGAAGGAAGATGAAATTAGTGGTGATGGTTCCAGCATATAATGAAGAAGGTAGTATAAGTGCTGTCATAAGTGAAATTCCAAGAGAAATACCACCTATCAACGTAGTAGAAATCTTGGTCATAAATGACGGATCCTCCGACCGCACATCAGAAGAAGCGAAAAGATCCGGTGCAGATCGGATAATTTCCCACAAGAAGAACATGGGTCTCGGTGTGACTTTCAGGGATGGACTTGAAGAAGCGCTGAGGATGGGCGCTGACATTATAGTAAATACTGATGCAGATGGCCAGTACAACGGTGCTGAGATACCACGTTTAATAGAGCCGGTCTTTCTGGGGCAGGCTGACATAGTTATCGGCAACAGGCAAATTGATAACTTGGATCACATGCCGTGGCAAAAGAAAATGGGTAACAAGATCGCGACATGGGTGACCAGAAGGACGACCGGTCTTCCTATTATTGACGCGCAGACAGGATTCAGAGCTTTTTCCAAAGAGGCAGCCTTGAGAATGACTCTCATGAGCAGTTCTTATACCTATGTCCAAGAGACTCTGATCGAAGCGGCCAATAAAAGGCTCAAGGTGGAACAGGTACCGATCGAATTCAGAAAGAGGAAGGGGCCTTCGCGGCTGATCTCCAACATCTTCAGGTACGCAAGGCTGGCTGGGACTACAATAATAAGAAGTTATAGAGATTACCGCCCGTTCACAGTTTTTGCTGGAATTGGCATCACCATAGTCGGGTTGGGCCTGCTAGTTGGCATAAGGGTTTTGATCCATTACTTGACCACTGGAATGGTGACGCCCTTCATCCCCTCTGCAATCTTGACCACGGTGTTGCTGGTAGTGGGTACTCAGATAGTAATATTTGGTTTTATGGCAGATATGCTCAAGACCCAGAGAATGATTCAAGAAGAGATTCTTTACAGGATGAAACGTCACGAAATTAAATGAAGGGCGATCATAATTTTTTGTAGATTATTAGTTGATTTAATCCAAACTCGAACTTCTCATACCGCTCTAACATTAACTTGGCGTCGGAAAGATTGATGAAATATGATTCATCTAACAAGGCCTTATGCTCCTCACAGGCCTCTCGACTGAATAATCCCAATTTAGACCCTATTGTGAGGATTATATCTGCCTTTGGAGCAGGTGTTGTGATGATCATTCTTCCATCTGATTTCAGAAGTTTATTAAGATCTATTAAAATTCGAAGAGGATCATCGAGATGTTCGATCACTGCAGCCAAGATAATAGTATCGAATTTATAAGATTGCCATTCAGATATATCAACATGGTAAAATTGAGCGTCTGCTAAGCCTGTATTAGTTCTCTTAGCAGACTCTAGTACACTCTCGTCGATATCCACTCCAATATAACGCATCTCTGTAGTAATTTTAGTTGCCAATATTCCATATCCACAGCCAAAATCCAATATGTGATCTCCTACGATATAATTCTTAATTTTATTTAATCTCCATTTTTCGAGCAGGGGTGATAATAGGCCGGTTATCTGACCTTTGCTGTTTTTTGCATCTTTAACTATAGTTTTTCCCCCTTATAGTTAAAAAATAACCTAGAATGCCGGGCAATAATATCATAACTACAAATAATAGTATTGAAAAGGACACACCATGAATTCCTTTATCACCCAGTAACACAAAACAAACCGTACTTACTGACTCTCTCAAGCCTAAACCAGAGATCGTAATGGGGATATTTCCCATGAGAATTATAATTGGAAGTGCAATAACCATGGATGTATCTATATTCAAAGACCGTAGTAAAAAGTATCCAAGAACGTAAGCAACCAAGTAATATACAACAGACAGCATGCACACTTTTGAGAGTGTGACTTTATTGTGAAATAAATTCAAAAGTTTATTGACGTAAATATCAGCATCTTCATAATCGGCCCCAAAAAATTTAGTTACAATCAATGTGAATTTTCTATTTGTGAGTAAACAGGTGCCCGAAACGAACAATATCGAAAATATTAATAACCCCTGCCACAATTGTTGATGTGAACTATAAAATGTGACTGCCGTAATTATGCTTAACATAGTTAATACGAATATATCGATAATCTTTTCCATCAAGACTGTTGGAATTGTCTCAGATTTTCTTTCGCTCAAGTGATATACTCGACCAAGTTCTCCAATTTTTCCTGGCGTTATTAGTCCATAAAATACACCAATTAATAGAACATAAATTAGATTAAAAAATGATACTTTAATGCCTACCGAGTTTAACAAAATGTTCCATTTATAAGTTCTAATAACGTAAAGTATAGGTACAAAAAACAAAGCCATAACGAAATATAGGGCATTCACAGATATCAAAATGTTTATTACATCGGCAAGATTTATCTTTATAAAAACAATTGCGAGCAACAATATGGTTAACCCTACTCGTATAAGGACATGAGTCATATATTAACCTATACGGGCATAAAGTTCCCAAAAACTTTTATATCCCTCAATGCATCTGGGAGCGATCCGAAAGCAATCTAACATTGCTGGCCCCATCCAAACACTATCGCTTCACTGATCCTTTATATAAGTATCTGCTAACTCGCATAATTGGAGAGGGCTCGGTTTTTATCCCCTATCAAGGAGATAGATTGGGTCGTCCCGTTCTGCCCTCTCGGTTTCATGAGACAACCATTCTCTGAGTAAATTTATCTATATAATTTTATACCAATCTCCCACTATGGGAGTATCCAGACTTGATCCGTAATTGATGGAAAAATCACTGCTGCCATCGTTGTCGTAGTCCAAGTAATACCTGTTCACGCCGCCAGACTGAATAACTCGTCCTATCGTGTCTTTTCCATCGCCGTTCCAATCACCAACTATAGGAATATCAGCGCTTGATCCGTAATTGATGGAAAAATCGCTGCTGCCATCGTTGTCGTAGTCCAAGTAATACCTGTTCACGCCGCCAGACTGAA
>CAYWZG010000014.1:0-2615 GCA_964462795.1 uncultured Methanotrichaceae archaeon | reverse complement strand
TAACTCGCCCGATTGTGTCCTCGCCCGTCCTTCCGAAGTCGATCGCTGCGATCCCGATCGGCCCGGTGAAGGATAGGCCAGCTCCCGCAAGCGCGCCATCGATTGTGAAGTTCGCCTCAGAACCCTCGATAGACAGCAACTCAGCTGGCACCGATTCATCATCGTCTAGGCCAGCGCTAGAACTGCCTTCGAAACCAGCTGCTAGAGGCGCAGAAACGTATCCTGAAGACGTGGTCCTCCCAAGAACTGAGGCGTCCTTGGAGATGTCAAGGCTGCAACAGGCCAAAACTTCGACGTCGTCTTCGGGTCCCAGTATCGGCCAGTTCGTGTAGGTATCGTAGCGCTTTGTATCAAGTATCACGTCCTGATTGAACACCAGCCCAAACATGTTGGCAACTTGATTAGCAGCCACGTTTGAAGAGCAACCACCATGCTCGCCCATAACGAACAGTCCTCCACCTTCTCCGGAGGCGAGCCAGTCGACGTATTCGATTGCCGCCCTCTCATTATCTTGTTTGTAAATATAATCATCGGATAAACAATCACCATCACCTGCCGCAATTACTCTCCCTCGACTGACGAAGTCTTTGAGGACACCCAGCTCAGTGCTTGTAAATGACGTCGATGGGTTGGATATGATCACAACGTCGTAGCAGTCCAACAGATCCGCAGTCAACGTATCTTGGCTGCTACCTACCAGATATCCATTACCTCCCAGTCGATTTCCCCACTCGCTGTAACCGTTGGAGAGCTGGAAATCAGACATGGGATCGTGTCCTTCGTAGAAAAGCAACTTTCCTCTGATCTTAGGCATATAGGCTATTGCATCTGTACCTATTTCCACCTCACTCATCTTTATCCTGAACCATCCGTTTTCACCCCAGTTGGTTCCCCAGGAATTCTTGCAGATCCAGTAGTCGACGCCACCCTCGTTCCCCCAGCCAACGATATCAACGAAGTGGCCCTTATATGTCGTACCAGAAGTATGCTGGTAAATCCCACCGGTGTAAGCAAGTTTAAAGTCGTCATAAGCCTGCATATAGGTCGAGACTGGCCCCCCTGAGAGAATCTCCTGTTTTATTCTATCTATGTCAACAGTCCACCAGTTGTCACAGACCCAATACCACCCTTCGTCCTTATAGTCGCGAGAATCGCGGTCAAAACAACTATCACTGCAGGGAATTGTGTCCTGAGCGAAGTAAGGGAAGCAGGCCTCGTCAACAGTCCCCTCGCAGGTGATCCAATCGGCTGTGAGATCTGCGCGCCACTCGACACAGTTTCCGGGACTGCACGAGAGCAAATACTGCTCTGATAAGTCGGGAATAAGTCCAGGATTGCCAGCCGCTAGCTTGATCCTCGACTCAAGAGCACCCAGGGCTCCAAAAGCCCAGCAAGACCCACAGTTTCCCTGGTGTTTGATGGGAGTTGTCCAGTCGTATCCGTCGACGGTTCTCCAGTCCCAAGAGATTGGTAGCGCCAGGACTTTGGCCCTTTCCTCTGATGGTCCGATTATCACGATCTCATGAGGCATGGTCGCAGAAAGCGGTAAGGCGCCCGTCCCAGGCCACATTTCCAGAGGTAAGAGAAATTCGGGGTTCAGCCCAGCGGTCCAGTTGGCACCCGTCTCGTTAATTGATATTTGTATCTTTTCCAGTTCTGCTATGCGTTCTGGATAAGTGTCGATCACTTTCTGTCTGTCTTCTGGTGAGAGGGTAAAGAGAAACTCCTCGATGGCGGTCCAATCTCCGCCAACTCCCAATATCGCCTCTTGCATCGCCACCAGCTCCGTGCCATGGGTCGCCAAGACAATCGGCAAAAAGATCGTTGATGACAGAAACATGGCTAAAGCCAATACTACTTTTCGGTTCATTTTCATCTTAAATGCGCAAGGAGACCCCGCCCTTTAGGGTGGGGAAGAATTGCGCCCTCCATCTTATAATGGTCAATATGGTCAAATCCAACACCTTTGCAGTTTGTGTAATCCGTTTCCCAGATACGACGTTATGCAAACTGACATTCCCTTTCGAGGATCCACCTACATAGCTCAAACCATGCTTAGCATGTCTTACTAATGTCCCTCTTGTCAATCCCATCGATCTAGTTCCCCCATATAGCGATCTAATACCACCTTTTTTTGGTTGGAATCTGTGTAACTGTCTCCTATGTAACATAATGGGAGTCCAATAATACAAACCACGTTCTGTCAACGCACCACCAACCACAGATCTGGCCAAAACAAACGCATCTACACAATGCGAACTATAGTGTTTAACGATACCTTTGGGACAAATGTCGAACTCTTACGAGTTCGACATTTTGGCCTATTCGTGTCGTTAAGCACTATTCTGGTGAGAACCGATTAGTCTCACCTAATCGGTTCTCGACTATAAATGTTTTTTTGGATTTTTGAGAAGTCTTTTTCAAACGCAGTTCGTCTCTAAGACCCTTCGTTTCAAATCCTTGTTTCAGGTGCAATCTTAGATCGCGATCCACGATCTTGGCATAAAACCACGTTTTGCCGTGTTCCAATGGTGAAAAGTTTTTGTTCCACCGTTTTGCACCCTTTTTAGTCATAGCTTTGACATCTTCAACGACTACATCTGTTATCGGTATGA
>CAYWZG010000013.1:25849-29520 GCA_964462795.1 uncultured Methanotrichaceae archaeon | reverse complement strand
CCTTTCATACCCGCTGTCTGCCTTGTCAAAGAGTCCTATAGCTGAGTAGTTACCTATTTTTTTAATAATTTCCAGCCCGGTCTCATCCTTGAAAACGTGGTCGAACTGCCATTTCCATTCGTCCCAATCGTCTGGTGCTGCGCCAAAATGCTCCAAAATCCGTTTTTTGTTCTCGGCTCGTTTCGTTATGATTTCAGCGTCCAAACCACTGGGATATCTCGATATATACTCGTCCATCCGTCCAACCATCTTGTCCAGGTAGTTGGATCGTTGCAAAGCAGCTTCTCTCCCGTCATATTGCTCGAAATCAGGAGTATTTATGCCTTTCATCAGCTGGGATGGATAAACGTCAGACTGGACCTTTATTGTACTTGAACAGGTGGACGACTTCGTCAATGAAGCCATCGGACACCTTTGCATCCCCTTTTTTAGCAGCTGTCCAAATACATTCTAACGATGAAGTCCCAGTTAGAAGTTCATTTCGTGGAGATAGGATGTTATTCAGACATCGAATCCCTTCCCTAAAGAGAACATAGTCCCATGATTCCATGTCACAAAATTGGTGCTGATAGCCAGAGTTCAATGTATTTAGGACTTACGCAGTTGAACAAAAAACAGTAGCATGAAGCACCAAACTGTCTAAAGCATAATCTTCTTGACAGGCTCTCATGTGCTTGGTTTTAACTACCAAGTGCGTAACTCCTAGTATTAAGATAGTTCACGAACCTGTTTCTGGAATCCTCCAGGGTTTCGCTCTCCCTTAATAGTATGTGTATGTCCGGCGCCACATTCCAACATTCTTTCCATCTCGTCGTCATACAAATGTGTCCTTATGTCCCATACTTAAAATATCCTTGGCTAGAATTTCACATTACATGCACAAAAAGTAGGGTCAGATACCCAGATGTCTGCAAAGGATGTTGAAAGAGAAAATAGAGGGGATTTTGAGACAACTCATCTTCTGAAAGGGGACATGTCCCGAAGCTGCCGAGCCGATTCCACTATGGTCTGAGCTGCAAACTCTGCCTCCTCGTTTGTGTTCCCTCGTCCCAAAGTAATTCTTAATGACCCATGAGCGTCCTCTGGCTTGAGTCCTATTGCCGTTAGGACATGACTTGCCTCTGTTTTTTTGGAGGAACATGCAGATCCGGTGGAGACCGCAACGCCTTTTGCGTCCAAGCGGAATAGCAAAGCTTCGCCCTCTATGTAGCGGAACCCCAAGTTGAGGTTGTTGGGCAATCGCTTGGTTCTGTGGCCGTTGACCCAGGAGTCTTCTATCCGATCCAAGACAAAGTCCGCAATCCCGTCTCTCATCTGAGCAAGGCGTATCATATCATGGGGCATCTCTTTTTTGGTAAGTTCTGCGGCTTTCGCAAGACCCACGATTCCAGGAACGTTCTCGGTCCCGGATCGAAGTCCGGCTTCGTGACCACCACCATTCATGAAAGGCTCGATCTCAATGTCCTTCCGAATGTAGAGGGCACCTACGCCTTTTGGACCGTGAAGTTTGTGCGAAGAGATGGAAAGAAGGTCTACCTTCATCTCGTTCACGTCCACTGGGATCTTGCCAGCAGTCTGGACCGCATCTGTATGTAAGGGAATGTCCATCTCTTTTGCGATCTTGCCGACCTCTTCGATGGGCTGGATCGTTCCAATCTCGTTGTTGGCGTGCATTATCGAGATTAGTGTAGTATCTTTGCGTATCGCGGATACTAGATCTTCTATGCGGATTATGCCTTCTGAGGTGACCGGAAGATATGTGACCTTGAAGCCCTGGCGTTCCAAGTATCTACAAGGCTCGAGGATTGCAGGGTGTTCGATGGAGGTTGTGATTATGTGGCGGCCCTCGTTTTGGTTCGTCATGGCGACGCCTTTTATGGCGGTGTTGTCTGATTCGGTTCCGCCGCTGTTGAAGTATATCTCCTCGGCCGTTGCCCCGATCAAGCTTGCAACCTCTTCTCGTGCACCTTCCAAGGCGGCTTTTGCCGCTCTTCCAAAAGAGTGGGGGCTAGACGCGTTACCGAAGGTATCGCGGAAGGCTTTGCATATTGCCACTGTCACTTCTTCTGCCATGGGAGTGGTTGAGGCATGGTCCATGTAGATCCTCTTCATGGCATTGTATTATGACAAAGGTGACCTAAATAGGCTTTTGAAGCCGTCGCGTCTTAGGAAAAAGAGGTAACTTGGTAACATGATCGATAGAAGGCGATAGATTTCATCGGGCGCCTTGAAGTTCGAAGTTCATAAGTTGGGGGATCTATGAAGAATAGGACCTTTGAGCTTCAGCGCGCCTGATATTCAAAGCGACGCGGCATTTCGTCGAGTATGAGGCGCAACAGGAACCCCCAAAGTGGATCATTTTTGCTTGCGGCACAAATTAGAGGTGGCGTCAGGATAACCTATAAGTAATCGTCAGCTAGGAAACGAAACATATGATCGCCTTGGATCCGCTGATCGTTGCGGGAATTGTTTTGGTCTCTGTGGGCATTATCTACACGCTGGAATCGGCACGGGCTGGAATCGTGCTCGTCGGCACAGGAACGGTTGCATCTGGCGTGTTTCTATTCACCATTGTGCCTGATGCCTTCAACCCGTTTTCAATCCTGTTCAACGGGCTGTTGGTTCTGTTCGGCCTTTGGATGCTGTCTGTGGGGATGAAGCAAGAGTGCGCCCAGAGATAACTTTATAAAGGTGATCTGCGTCCAGGGATTCACTGAGGGGCCATAGGGTAGCCTGGATATCCTACAGGGCTGGGGGTCCTGTGACCGGCGTTCGAATCGCCGTGGCCCCACCATTTCTGTTATGATGGTGTCGCTTTTGAAAATGGCCTGTTTTATAGTCGAGCACCCAAACAAGTTATATGGTACCAATGGTTCGTCTTGGGGTTTTAATCAATTTTCATCATTATTATGAGGGTGATTTAACACAGTGATGTTAGCGACTTAAGGGCGCGTCACAGCGGTTTGACGACCCTTTTCGTATAAGTTTTGGATTTGGAACCCAATTTTTGTCCTTATTGTACGCAAAACAGGATCATAAGCATGATGTGTAAAAAGTGGTCACCTAAGTTGCGTCTTCCTGATTTTCAATGATCTCCAAACGGTTCCCTTCCCGCTTGCATAGCCCAAAATGGGTCACCCTGGGCGATGACAAGAAGAATTTCTTAGCTCATTGCCATTGTTCCACAATCGTTGCATGACACCGATTTCTAAAGCATGAAATTCCTTGATATGAACCTATGAACCATTATTTGCCTTCGAAACATCAATAGATATTCTATCCATATTAGAAAGAGTCCACAGGGGCACGGGGAATCTAGTCTTTAGTATACATTTGAACATTAGAGAACAACGCAAGTGTCTATTAATACGTTGGTCACATCCAAGTAATTGTGAGGTTTGATCCCGATGAGAATTAGAGTTGTAAGTTCAAAAGATGAAATATTGACGTTGAGCCAGAACGAGAAAATGGTCCACATGGCCTTTAGGCCCTCCAACGTGGATTTGCTTAACCTGATGAGAGCATGCCCAAGGCTAAGGGCAGTCCAGATTCCGCCGTCTTATTACAAGACCATGTCCAAGGCCATGAAGCTCTTCTTGGAGATGCAAGGAATCGACCTTCTGAAAGGGGACGTCTGGGGCCACAGAAAAGACATAGACGAGTACTATGTG
>CAYWZG010000013.1:0-25839 GCA_964462795.1 uncultured Methanotrichaceae archaeon | reverse complement strand
ATGAAGCTCTTGTCTGTGACTTTAGGGAGGCCCCTTATGTCAGGGGACGGATGGTCCCACAGAAGAGTCATAGAGGAGAGCTTCGTGGTCGTTGAAAATGCCATCGAGAAGATCGGAGACTTGATCTCTAAAGGCGAGAGCATCGACGATGCTACAACCCAGATCAAGATGAGGACACGGTTAGCACCTGACTTGATCAAATACATTGCCAGATCCAAGATCACCGCCTGAAAATATCGGGCGGACTTGGGTCCGCACATCTAAAACCCCCATTTCACCTAACGTTTTCTGATGCCCATTTCTAATATTTTGCCCATTTCTGGAAAAGGAGCGTCTTTTCGAGCCTGGATGTTCGTGAGAATCTGGATATGGGCGAAAACAGGTTCGGGGGCGCAGGAAAATAAGCTTGCTAGAATATGCGGATGTAAAGGACCTGTACCTTGGCGGGTAACTCGTCCAAGATCGCTGCTGGATCGAGCTTGCCAGGAACGTTCACCAGAGGCGCTTTGCACTGCATTTTCCCATATTTTTCAGACGGTCCTTTCGGCACCTGAGTACACATACATGTTGGGTTTCCTCGCAAACCCAACTAATGTCATTCCGATCTTTTGAGCCAGCATCACGCCTGAGAAAAGTGGGGCGCTTCTGCTCGCGATTATGGGATAACCCGCCCTTGCAGCCTTCGATACTGTCTTTTCCGAAAGCCTGCCGCTGGTGATCAAGCAGCATTTGGAAGCATCCAGGCCCAAAAAGAGCGCCATTCCGATGACTTTGTCTAAGGAGCAGTACCTGGAAACGTCCTCACAAGAGGCAAGAGACTCTCCAGTAGAGCTACAAACCAAAGATGTATGTGTGGCCCCGGTCCTTCTCCAGAGTTTGGCCTGCTCGTTTAGCCCTTCTACCGCCTTCAATAGATCGCTCACTTTAATCCTCATATCCGAATGAATTTCGGCCGGATTGGAAGGTAGATCCACCTTGATCTCATGGGCCTCAGTCTCGCATATGAGTGCATGATCTTCTTTCTGGATTGAGAGTACTTCACTGATATTTTCAATTAGACCTTCAGAGATCAGATGACCAAGACCAAGCTCCTGGATGTTGCCAGGAAGATGAGATAAGATGACGACGCAACGGCCATTTAGAACTATCTTTGTAGTCACCTCCATAGCAAGGTCAACATCTAGATCTTCTCTAACCGAGCCTGAGATCTCGACGCATTTGACGGGACGAAAGGTGGCAGCCGGATCAAGCCTTTCTTCTTTCCAGTAGCTTTTGGGATCTTCAATCCTTTCTGCATGCCAGTCTTTTCTCAGATCTTGTGCCATTCCTTCTTCGCCCCTTTCCCACCCCATCGTTCTCAACCTACGGCGCTTAAGTATGGGCCAATTGACGAAATCAGCTTTCCTGCCATGGGCATTCACCCAAATCATTTTCGATCTCTTCAGAACAGGCAGAGCAGATCGTCTCCTCGACCCTTTGGATGAAGCACTCTTTACAGTTATCACAGATAACGATCCTCTTTGCGGATTTTTCGGGGACCCACATGTTCAAAATTTCATAAGAGTAGACGCACTCACCCGCATCGAGCAATATGGTCACGACTTCGGAATGAGGGATTTTTTCGGTCTTCATGTACCAGGCGTGAAGCTTTGGGTATCTTGCAGTATTGGCAGGGTAGAGCACGACCCTTACTCCTTTGATCTTTTCGCCAATTGGAGCCCGCTTGTTGATTGTGACCGCCATCTTTCCGTAGGCCTTTATCCTCAAGGTCTTGTTCCCGATGGTGCAGCCTGCAAGCGCCTGAAAAGCATCTGGAAGGCAGTTGTAGGTCTCACAAGTTGCAAAGAGTCGATCGCCATCATTGACGTCCAGAACTCTTTTTGCGAGGTTAAACATCTGTAACCCAACGAAAGCTCCAGTGCTCAAATATCCGTGAAAGCTCACCACCTTTTCCATCTGGGAACGCATCTTTGGGTCTTTCACACGCTTTATTATCTCCTCCATAGGAACATGCCCCTCTTGGCGCTTTCATATAGCGTTAAGGGTTAAGAAGTGTTACATAAATGGTAACTTAAAAGAGGATGTGCAAGCACATATGGTTACCAATAAACAGGACAAAATGATCAAAAAGCAAGACGTCATGATCGACAAACAAGTGAAACCATCGGCGAGATCGGAGGACTAAAGTACGGCACAAAAAGTTACATAGACAAAAGGTTCAAAGCAGATCCAGTTCGGGCTTGCCAAGATCAAAGCCGCCATGAAAGAATATGGCATAACGTGATAACTCTAGACGGACTACAGATAATTCGAGGCTGAAACATGAGTAAAGCCAACTCGTTTGGGTATACAGAAAAGGTGCTAGATCACTTCAACAACCCCAGGAATACAGGCACGATCGAAGACGCCGACGTTACCGCAAGAGCTGGAAGCGCCGCCTGCGGAGATATGGTGCTGCTCTACCTAAAAGTAAACCCGAAAACCGAGGTGATCGACGACATAAAGTTCCAGAGCTTTGGGTGCGCTGCCAACATCGCCAGCACCAGCGTCACAACTGAGCTTGCTAAGGGAAAAACTCTGACAGAAGCAAAAAAGGTCCACTTCAAAGACGTGGTCGAGGAACTGGGCGGCCTTCCAAAGCAAAAGGTCCACTGTGCACAGCTTGCAACCTCCGGCCTGAAGCTTGCAATAATGAAGTACGAGGCCAAGATGGGAAAACGAGAGATAGACGAAGATTTTGTAAGGAGGATGATGACCGGCGTTCTTGACCCTGCCAAAGGCGTCAACATAGTTGCTGCCAAGAGGGTAAACACGGTCGAGGTTGAGGGAAACAAGGTCAAGGTGATACTCGAAAAGGACATAGACGAAGAAGTGGCAGAAACCCTTCGATCTGATATAAAAGATGCCTTCACCGGATTGGACCTGGAAGTGACAGTAGTATAGATCATTTTGCTGTATAGTGTTTAACGATACCTATCAACTTGACGGGGGGGGTGGCGCGAATTACGCCCTGATGCTTGCAAGCGGGGCGCATCGCTGCCAGTTTGACTATGTGTTTGACTATGAGCTGGTTTTAAAATAGCGCCACACGCTGGTTTTTATCGATCAAACGCTTTGGTGGAAGAATCGCCACTCCTTGCCTCAAATGATGTGTAAACTTCGATTCGAGGCCAAGGTTCGCATAAATAGTTTTGAAACCAGCTCCTCAGTAGCTAACACGTTATTGGCACGATCATGAACATCCCTCCAAAGTTGGTAAAATGAGCGCTTAAACAGGCCATATCACATCAATGCAATCTCGATCAGATTTTATTCAATTATGACCATTGTTTTATAGGCTATTTAGCACAGTGATGTTAGCTACTGAGAAACCAGCTCTATATTATAGTCATGAACCTTAGTATTGATGCTTAATGGAGCATCCCAAAGAAATCACCTGCTACAAGGCCCGCGGTTTCTCGGGTCGACACCATCTTAGTGCATCGGACAAGTGCTAAACTTAGCGTTCTGGACTATAAAAGCACTCGTTGCTACTGCGCGCGGCGATTATTCTGTGAGATGTGTGGCAGACCACCTTATTGAGATCGTCAAAGTTCAAAAATCAAACATATATAATATATTTAATTAGAGTTCTACAAAAATTATATATGCTAGTAGTCAACAGATACAAACTTAATAAAATTAATGCCAGGGATTGAAATGTACAAGAGTATTATTAAATACAGAGATATATTGTTCGTAACATCTGTCCTGATGTTACTGGTCATTGTTATCCCCTTTGTGGTCGCTCAGGATTCAAAAGTGAGATACTCAAATGAGAACATGGGACTCCTTGAGTATAACAACATGAACGATGGTCGTCCAGGTTACTCAATCGAGAACATGGGGTACCTTGGGTATAACAACATGAACGATGGTCGTCCAGGTTACTCAATCGAGAACGTGGGGTACCTTGGGTACAACAACATGAACGATGGTCTTCAGGATTATTCGAATTATAACGAAGGTCGTCCTGGTTTCTCAAACCGGGTAGTCTGAAATTCTTGAAATGGTTTTGTTATTAAAAAATCGAGATGGGAAGGTGTATTGACGATTTGCCCAGCGTGGCTTTGAATCACACCTTCTTTATCAGGATCATGGGCTTTTCACAGCAGACCAACTGGCCTGCACCGGCTTCTTTTACCTCGACTACGTTTCCACAGATCTCGCACTTATATACTTCGCCGACGTTTGTCATATTTATAACCACCTCTTTTGTCATAAGTTTAATCACTTTTCCTTTAAGATTCTTTTGGAACATCGAGGTGGCGACCATCCACTTACTTATGGTAGGATTACAGTCTTAAACCCATAATGTTTAACGATACCTTTGGGATAACTGTCGAACTCTCATGAATTCGACATTTTGGCTTATTCGTATCGTTAAGCACTAATCTCGCGAGAGCCAATTAGTTTCATCTAATTGGTTCTCGACTATAATTGGTTCTTGACTATAGCGTCTTTTGTTGCCTTAACTCACTTTGTTTTCGGCTACGTCTTCACATTCTTCTCGTAACTCCACTCGAACCGTGTTCAGCAAGCTTTCGGTAACCTCTACTGGAGCCGTGGACGCGATGGTGCATTCAGTATTGCCAAAGGTCTCATTGGCATAAGGCCAGTATATCGCGCAGAACAGCGTCTCACCAGATTGAGACTGCCCCAACCCTAGGATGGCAGGGTTCAGATCGATTGCCACTTCGTGGGTCTGTATATCTTTGCACCTGGCACCGTTGAGATAGTCGATCACGCCCGTTTGGATAAAGGGGATGCTCAACTCGACCGGCCTTCCGTAATCGGTCAGGGCGATCATTATCGTTCCGTCTCCTTTCAGCCAACATATATGCGAGGAGTATTCAATCCCGCTGGGGTTCTCTTCAGGCGTCATATTTTCGGTCGTTATCGGGTAGTACGTCCCACCAAGATCGAAGGTGATGTCATAATTTCCCAACGCGACATTCTCGGGCAGAGCCGAGGTGGCCGAGACGGCCAATATCGTCAACATGAAGCCGAGCAACAATCCGATCTTCAATATATTACTTCCATTGGTACCAAAATCTCAGAAGGGCTGTTTTTCCTTTGGTCTTATATCTATCTTGGTGGGACACCAGGAAAGAACGAACGACTCATCTTTCTTCTGGGGAATTTGAACAAGTCGCTTGATAACAAGCTGCCAGAGCAGATTCCAGGACAAATAGGCAAAAAGCCGATTTTCAGGAGGATTCAGAGATTTAAGACTTTTATATATGACTTGTCTTGAAAGCGCTGGCTTCAAGATGGTGGGCGTGAAGCGTGCCTCTTTCAAATGGGGAGGGGGCGATGCCAAGATGAAACGCTTTTCGACATCGTTCCAAAAGATGTTGGGTGTAAGTCTGATCGGGATTCTGAAGTGTCCAAGCCTGATGATAGCCCGTTACGGCCCTATACATCCCCATACCGCCCCAAAATTGGGATATAGCAGTTTTGTACAACTAGGACGCCCACGGGGTGTTGAGAAGATGCAGGATCGAATAGAGATCTTTCTTGGCGACATAACCACACTGGCGACCGAGGCTATAGTGAACGCCGCCAACAACGGTCTTTGTGGCGGAGGCGGCGTCGACGGCGCAATTCACAGGGCCGCAGGTCCTAAACTCCTAGAGGAATGCCAAAGCCTGGGCGGATGCCCCACCGGCGACGCCAAGATGACCCAGGGTTACAACCTTCCGGCAAGGTGTGTGATCCACACAGTAGGACCCATATGGCGTGGCGGAAGTCACGGCGAATATGAGGCTCTTGCAAGTGCTTATAGGAATTGTCTTGAGCTGGCCAAAAAAAACGCCATCAGAAGCGTTGCATTTCCTTCAATCAGCACTGGAGCCTACGGTTTCCCAAAGGATCGAGCGTTCCGCATAGCCTTTCAGGAGATCTCAAAATTTTTAGATCAAAGCAAGGTTCCTGAAAAGGTGGTCATCGTCTGTTTCAGCGAGGATGATTACAGTCGTTACACCGAGGCGATAACAGAGATTGGAGAGGCAGATCCCAAGTCCCGTGAACTGTAATAGTTTTCATTGGCAAACTTGGAATGGAGAGTTCAAGGCCTAAAGACCCAGGATTTCCCACTCCGTCCTCCTCGCTCCCGCAAGCTAAAAGTTTAAGATCGGAAGACAAACTATTGATCTAGCCGTGGAGGTCTACACCGATGATATTTGAAGTCCATTCTTTTGACATAGATATAGGGCAGTACAAAGTCATGCTCAACTTGGCCGACGCCAGAGAGATGGGCCTGAACGCAGGAGATAGGGTGAGGGCAAGGGCGAAGGGCGCGTCTCTTACAGCTATCCTGGACATCACGACCCAGATGGTCAAACCTGGCGAGATCGGCATATTTACCGAAGCGCACAGGATGGTCGGCGAAGCCAAAGAGCTGGATGTGGGTCCTGCGCCAAAACCAGCCTCAGTAAGCTACATCAAGAAGATGATGGACGATGAAAAGCTGACCGAAGACCAGATTCGCACCATCGTTCAGGACATAGTGGACAACAACCTCAGCGACGTTGAGATATCTGCATACCTTACGACCCTTTACATAAGGGACTTTGATTCTCAGGAGACTGAATGGCTTACCAGAGCCATGATCGATACAGGGGAACGAATCCGTTTCGATACCCATCCCGTAGTGGATAAACACAGCATAGGTGGCGTCCCTGGAAACAAGGTATCTCTCCTCATAGTTCCGATAGTTGCAGCAGCTGGCCTTCTCATACCCAAAACCAGTTCGAGAGCCATAACCGGAGCTGGAGGGACCTCCGACCTCATGGAGATCCTCGCCCCTGTGGAGTTCAACTCTGACGAGATCAAAGAGATCTCAGAACAGGTTGGGGGGATACTTGCCTGGGGCGGAGCCACAAACATCGCTCCTGCAGATGACAAGCTCATAAGAGTCGAATACGCCCTTTCCATCGACCCATACAGCCAGATGCTCGCATCGATAATGGCAAAGAAAGGCGCCGTTGGCGCAGATTCTGTGGTCGTGGACATGCCTGTTGGACCTGGAACGAAGCTTCCAACTCCTGCAGATGGAAGGTCCATGGCAAAAGACTTGATAGACCTTGGTGATCGGCTCGGAATCAGGGTCGAGTGCGCAATGACCTTTGGGGGATCTCCCGTGGGAAGAACGGTCGGCCCTGCCCTGGAAGTCAAAGAGGCACTTACCATGCTCGAGTGTGGCGAAGGTCCAAACAGCCTCAAAGAAAAGAGCCTCTCTCTTGCTGGAATACTTCTTGAGATTGGGTGCGTCTCTGGCCTTGGTTGTGTTGCGGCTCGGGGCGAAGGCAAGAACGTGGCAGAACGGATCTTGACCAGCGGCAAGGCCCACAAGAAGATGATGGAGATCATAGAAGCGCAAGGCGGAGATCCCACGATAAAGAGCAGTGATATCGAGCTTGGTGAGTACACTGAAGACATCCTTTCGCCTTCAACAGGTTACATCATATCCTTCGACAACAAGAGGATCGTCGAGATCGCGAGGAATGCGGGAGCACCTGCCGACAAGAAGGCCGGAGTCCTGATTCACAAAAAGATGGGTGAGATTGTGAAAAAAGGAGACCCCATGATCACGATCTATTCCAGCAAAGAGTGGGAGCTTCAAAGGGCTACCAACGATACCCTAAGGGATATGCCGATCTTGGTCGAAGGGATGCTCCTTGAAAGGTACCCCCGGTACGAGGAGATTTAAGGGGAATTTTTGGCAGAACCAAACGTTTAATAAGAAAGTACTGAAGACGCTACGCCCATGAAGGTTGCCGTCATCTATCATTATGATTTCGGGTTGAAAGGGCATAGCGTCCTCAAAAACCGAGTCAGTCCCTCCTTTATTGCTCTCATGAAGTCCGGCCTCGTGGACGGCGATGAAGTCCAGGTATTTGAGCCAGAGTCTGCGCCTGTGGAGCTGGTAGAAAAGGCTCACACGCCAGAGCACATGGAAAACATGAGGACCGAGCCTTACGACAGGCAGTACTACGATGTAGCCCTACTCTCGACAGGGAGCGTTCTCATGGCAGCAGACCTCGTCACCTCTGGCAAGGCCGAATCTGCCTTTGCCTATACCGGAACTGCGGGTCACCATGCAAGCCCTGGAAGTTGCTGGGGATTTTGTTACTTCAACGACGTTGCTATCACCATTAACCACCTGAAAGAGAAGGGGCTCGAAAAGTTCTTGATCATAGACGTAGATCCTCATTTTGGAGATGGGACGAGAAACTTCTTTGGGGACGACACAAACGTCTATCACATAAATTTCAACCACCAGTCCAAATCCGTATACAACAAAGAGAAGAACAACTACGATATCGGGATTGGATTCGATGCCGAGGACGAGCAGTTCTTAAGCGAGCTTGGAGGCGCTCTCGATATGGCCAAAGACTTCGATTTCCAGCTCTGTTTTGTGATCTTTGGTCATGATTCTCACGTCGACGATTATGGCGGATTTGATCTGACATCTAAAGCTTACCCGAAGATGGCAGATCAGATCAAGAAAGCCGTGGGCGATCGAGGTCTTGTTTTCGTTCTCAGCGGAGGGTCTAACCCCGAGGTGGCGTCCGAGGCCATTCCTGGCATAATATCGGTCCTGGCAAGGGGGGCGGTTTAAGTGAAGATGGCCTCGAACTGTTACAGCTGCATCATGGATCGGGCTAAGTTCGAGTGTGACATGCTCTTTTCAGAAGATGAGGAGAAGAGGGCCGCAATGGAAGAGCTGCTCGACTTCATGGTTGCCCACAAAGGAGAAGTCCCTTCGGTGGTGGGGACCGAAAGGGAACAGATCGTAAAGAGGCGAAGTGGCAACCCAGATCCTTACATGGAAATGAAGGCGATTAGCAATCGTTTGGCTGAATCTCTTTTGCCTTTATCTACCCAGTTTTATGAAGAATCGGCAGATAAGCTGGAGGCGCTGGTCAGGATCGCTGCGGCCGCAAACTCAATGGAGTGGGGCGTGAAAGGTCACGATTTCGATACGGATTCCTTCGATCGGGTCTTCCTAGAAACTCTCAACGAGACTTTAGACGGCGACCTAAACGAAGCTGGTCGGTATCTGGACCGGTTCGACAATGTGCTCTACCTAACTGACAATGCGGGCGAGGTAGTCTTCGACCTTTTCGTCATTGAAAAGCTCGAGAACATGGGAAAAAGGGTGATCATCGGACCAAAGACAAAACCCATCTTAAACGACGTCACTGCCGAGGAGCTGGGGACGATGACTGAAAGAGAGATCGAACCCACGGGCCCGGTGGTGGGACTTTCTCTTGAGAATGCGCGCCCCGAGCTTTTGGAGCTTCTCTGGGACGAAAGCTGGCTTGTCATCGCCAAGGGGATGGGCAATTTCGAGACCATTACCGAGTTTGACGATCAGCTCAGAGGCCGTCTGATCTACGTCATGAGGGCAAAGTGCGAGCCAGTCGCCATGAGGGTTGGGGTTCCTCGTGGGGCTTTAGTGGTCAAGACTGTGTAGGTCTCAGGATAGCTTTGTGTGGTTGAACTTGAGATTGGCAGATCCTGCCCACAGAATCTCGTGAGCAGGGTGGCCAATAATATCTGCACTATATCCTGTGTATTATTTGCCGTGAATCTCTATATTCTGCCCAATTAATTAATATATTTTGACTTGATGTGCAGACAATTTTCATGGGAGTGGGATGGGATTATAAATGTCAAACTTAGCGTTCAGCATTAACAACCTTCGAATTGTCAATAATGTCGAATAAATTATCTAGTGTTTGCCATCGAGCACCGCAGTTGCCACTCGATTGAATCGCTAAATAGTGCCCCAACATTTCGAAACCTATTTATGCATCTAAAATCATTTAGGTATGAAACGTTTTGGTTTCTGAGAGTGGGTGTGATTACTTTGAATCTTAAATTTCTGATCGTGTTAACCCTAGCTTTGACCATCTCGACGGCCACTTTGGCCTTCGGCCAGGACGAACGGTTGGCCATTGCAGATCGGCCGCTTGAATTGGTGGCAGAACTGCTTATCCCGGCCAAGATCACCGAGTTTGTGGTGGCAGCTCCAGAGTACAAGGAGCTTCCAATTTATGAAATAGGTGGCCAGAAAGCATCTCAAGAAGTGGCGTATAGGCTTGCAGGCGAGGTCTTCAGGTTTGATGGAAAAATGGAAGAAACTCGCGAAGGCTATGTGATAGAAGCCGATGGAAAGAGCCTGGAGGTCTACAAAGATAGCGGCGGAATATGGTTTGCCGACGAAAAACAGCTTTGGAACCCCGAGTCTAAAGCTTCTCTTCCTGACGACAAAGCCGCTCACGAGATCGCCGAGAACCTGTTAGCGAGCCACGAATGGCTCTTGCCCAGTGAAGGTGTTCTTTCGACAGAATACCTTGACACCACTGGAACCCAGATGGCGACCTTCAACGCCGATAATGGCAGAAGAGTCAACAGACAGTTGGACGTTCAGGTAAGCTACGGCCTCAGGGCCCAAGGAGAAGGTTTCACCCTTCCCGTAACCGGCGGCGGTGCTAAGATCAACGTCGTCCTCGGAGATGGCGGTCAAGTCATAGGATATACAGGACCAAGTCCTGGCCTCATGACAGATATGGTGGGGATGTTCCCCATGATCACAAAGGACGAGGCCGACCAGACCTTCAAAGAGATGACCGAGGGATTGAAGCTGGCCGAATATGAGTCGAACTTGGCATACTACCTTGGACCAAACACCGGCGAACAATCCTATTTGACTCCGGTCTACGTCTACAGCGGCACGATCGTCTTGGGCGACCAAAAGGCGCCTTTGAGAAACGTATTCATACCGGCCGTGGCCGAAATGGAGTTCTATCCAGAGATTCCGCCGTTCAAAAAGCCCCCTCTTCAGAAGAGAGGTGCCGATGAAGAGATAGAGAAGGACCGGGCCGATGTGGATGAAGGGCCAGTAGGAGAGCTTCTGATCGGTGAGCTGGCATCGACTAGATTGACGATAAAGGCGAGCTGGAAAGAAGCTGGCGCTTACTATTACACTTTGGGTTACCAGAACGCCAAAGGGTTCAACGACGCACTTTCGGCCGCGGGATGGACGATAGACTTCCTTTGGGGCGACAGTCTCGCTTGGGAGCGCGACTGGAACGAGAACGACGACATCTGGGTTGACGATGAGGATATAGTATTCTACACGGGTCATGCAAACGTGAACGAATGGCTCCTCCACACTCCTGACGATTGGTCTCTCCATTACACCGAGTGCGGTGGCAATGATCGGTGGGGTAACCAGGATCTTGAATGGGCGATCATCGCAGCCTGTGGCCCTCTTGAAGACGAGCTTATCAACTCGCCAGGTGGTGGAGACGTCTTCAGGTGGAAGCCAGCGTTCTCGGGACTTCACCAGCTTTTGGGATATGCTTCTGTGACCTTCGACAACAACGATGAAGGCAAGAGAGTCGTTCAGTACATGAGAGATGGTGACACCGTTATCGACAGCTGGTTCAGGGCCGCAAAAGAGATTCAGCCCTCTTCCAACGGATGGGCGCCGCCTTACGGTCCCGAGGTTTGGGTCGGCGCGATGTATGCCTACAAGTCCGGCACCACAAGCCCCTATAACGATCACCTCTGGGGATATGGATCTGTGGCACCCGATCCCGTGAACCCGAACGTCTACGTTGCCATGTGGAGCCGATGCTGAGTCAATTCTTCAGCACTGGCCTCTCTCCTCTATTTTTACATATTTCATCTATATTTTTATTGAGGCACCTTGATCGTATCGTCTCATGCATCTCCACCAACTATTAGAACCGACCAAGACAAACTCTGGTGCTATGCAGTATTCGGAAGGCAGCTTGGGCCGAGTATTTGTGATCAGGACTGAGGACGGCGAGGACCTGATCGATTCGATCCAGGATTTCGTGACCGAAAAAAAGGTCCGATCTGGCGTTGCCATATTTCTTGGGGCTTTGAGAGAAGGTCTACTGATCACCGGCCCAAAAGAGCCGACGATTCCGCCAGGCCCTCCTTTCGTCGAAGAAATAGATGGGGGCTGGGAAATTTTGGGTGTTGCCACGATCTATCCAAATGGGTGCAGCGACGAAGACAAAGAAGTGACTGGCGACGAGGTTGGCTCAGTAATTAGCGCCGAGGACAGAAATGAGGCCGATGGTAAGGTGGCCGATGATAAGATTGGCCCGGTAACTCGTGATGAGGTCATCGAAAAAGGCCCCAAGATACACATCCACACAACTGCAGGCCGGGATGAAAGAGTGGTTTCAGGTTGCCTGCGAGAGAAGGCCACCACCTATCTGATCGTCGAGGTTATACTTATCGAGCTTTTGGGCTTGGATGCAAGGCGAGAACTGGACGACATTTCTGGGCTCTATCTTCTTTCTTTGGGGAAGAGGTTTCCATGACGTCCCCATTTCTTCCAGTATCCCGCAAAGAGGCTCAACAATCGGGGATCGAGAAGTTTGACGTCATACTGATCTCGGGGGATGCCTACGTGGACCATCCCTCTTTTGGGGCTGCAGTCATCGGTCGCGTCCTTCAAGATGCAGGATATTCTGTCGGAATCATCCCTCAACCTGACTGGCGGAAGGACGACGACTTCAGAAGGTTAGGCGAGCCCAGGCTCTTTTTTGGCGTCACTTCAGGAAACGTCGACTCGATGGTGAACAGTTACACGCCCAACAAAAAGCAGCGGAGCAGCGACGTTTACTCGCCAGGCGGCAGCCTCAAAAGGCCCGATCGAGCTGCCATAGTCTACACCGACAAGGTCCATTCCCTTTTTCCAAAGACTCCACTGATCCTGGGCGGGATCGAAGCGAGCCTTCGAAGGTTCGCCCATTACGATTACTGGTCAGACTCGGTCCGCCAATCGATCTTGGCAGACGCCCCAGCTGACGTGATAGTCTTTGGGATGGGCGAAAAGGCCCTTCTCCAGGTTGCCGACCGCCTCTCAAAGGGCGAAGCGATTCAGGATATCGATGACGTAGCCGGGACTGTAGTCAAGATGGCGGTTAAAGAGTGGCGGAACGCGGATAAAGAGGGGTACGTTACCATTCCCTCCTTTGGAGAAGTGTCAAAGGAGAAACGAAAGTACGCCGAGGCTTTCAGGCTACATTATCAAGAACAAGACCCGGTTCATGGGCTGCCGGTCGCCCAAGCTCATCCCAAGACCGTCACGATCCAGAACACGCCAGCGTTGCCACTCTCCACCAATGAATTGGACCACGTTTACGAGCTTCCCTACACCAGAATGAGTCATCCCTCTTACAAAGAGAGGGTCCCTGCCCTGGAGCCGGTCAAGTTCTCGATCACGACTCATAGAGGATGTTTTGGGTCGTGCGCCTTTTGTGCGCTCACCCATCATCAGGGCAGAATCCTCCAGAGCCGAAGCGAGGAGTCTATCCTTCGTGAGGCTGAAAAGTTAGCCAAAATGCCCGACTTCAAGGGCGTGATCCAAGACGTGGGCGGTCCCACCGCCAACATGTACGGGATGAGCTGCACCCTTTGGAAATCGAAGGGCGCGTGTCCTGATCGGTTCTGCTCGTCAGAGTGTCCCACAATGAAGTCAGATCACAGGCGACAGCTTGAACTTCTGAGAAAATTGAGGGCAATTCCGGGCATAAAGAGAGTCTTTGTCGCCTCTGGGATAAGGCACGACCTCATCTCTGAGGACGCAAAAAGCGGCTCGGAATATCTGGCAGATCTATGTAGATACCACGTCTCAGGTCACCTCAAGATCGCACCAGAGCACGTATCAAGGCGAGTTACAGATCTCATGCATAAGCCTTCTTGTGACGTTCTGGAACAGTTCCGGTCTCGTTTCGATTCTCTCAGCGAGAAGCTCGGACGAGAGCAGTACCTTTTGCCTTATTTCATGTCAGGCCATCCCGGCTGCACCATCGAGGACATGATCGAGCTTGCCGAATACATAAGGGATCATGCTCTTTACACCGAACAGGTTCAGGATTTCACGCCAACTCCCATGACCGTTTCGACCTGCATGTATCACACCGGCCTTGATCCTTTCACAATGGAAGAAGTCTACGTTCCAAAAGACCGAGAAAAGAGGATTCAAAGGGCATTTCTCCATTATCGAAATCCCAGAAACTGGGGCCTCATACGTGAGGGCTTGAGGACAGCAGGACGAAAAGACCTGATCGGCGACTCACCCAAGTGTCTCGTTCCAGCTGCCAAAAAGAAGTCATATGGAAAAAAGGGGCCTCGAAGGAAGATATAATCGAGAACCGATTAGATGATATTAATCGGTTCTCGAAAGATTAGTGTTTAACGATACGAATAGGCCAAATCTCAAACTCTTGCGAGTTAGAGATTTGGCTAAAAGGTATCGTTAAGCACTATAATCAAGAACTGTCGCCTTTGGCTCAAGCCACATCCCGATCTCTGGATGAAGATGAGAGTATTGAAGGCTGGTGTTGTACATTATCCCTTCACCATAAACTTCCTCAAAAACGACATTTCCAAGACCTGCGCCACACCCGCCCAAAGTCTCCACAGCCACATACCCATCACTTTCAGGATACTTCACCACAACCCAGACTCGATCCCAAAGAGGGTGTCCTTCATATCCGGTCATAAGGCTTGCATCGTATCTCGCACCCTCCAACAACGCCCAACATACTTGAGACGCTCCGGCATAGTCTGGTTGCGATTCCTCGCGAGCGTAACTGTAAAGCTCCAAGAGATCCCTCAACCTCATCGACCAGGCGAGATCCACCTTTCGCTGAAACTGCAGTTTTACGTGGCAGGACGGATTGCAATCCTTTTCAAGTGTGGCATCAAGGCTTGAATACTGGATGCGACTAACCGTTTCTTCAATCACCCCGCCTCCAGAGATCCGTTCTCTTTCGATCTCCTCGCCTCCAGAGATTCTCCTCGCACCTTCGCCTCCTGCCTTGTCCTCGATCCCACACACCCCATAATCGTCGCCTTCGTTGCGGATTAGGCCCGAATACCAGCCGCACCCGCTATCGGGCAAGACAAGAACTGCCACACACTTCTCGATGTCTAGAGGTAAGGAAAGGGCTTGCCACTTCCCATCAAAATCCTGGACGACAATCCAGACGACACCGTGAGTCTCCATCAAAGCCGAACGATAACCACTCGTTTCGAGAAGCTCCTGAACCGCGCACACTCTTGAATCGTCCACAAAACTATCGACCAAAACTATGTCTTCTTCAGAGCTGAGGTGATCAACCCCATCAGAAGAACGATACACATCAAAGTCCAAGGTCACTTTCACTCCAGGAGTGGTAGAATTGGCAGATCCCACATGATGATAAGAGTTTAGAAGATCCTGAAGAACGATCGCCCAGGCATCGGAAACGGTGGACCTAGGATCAAGCTCGACGTAGTTATCTCGCCCAATGTCTTGGAAGCTTTCTATCATCTGCTCGAAAATATCTAGATCTTGGTCTCGACTCTGAAGGCATGGCGTGACCGATGCGTAAAAGAACCTGTTAGATCGAGGCGAAATCCAAGCAACAAGCCTAGTTTCTGACCCATATCGTCCATATTTGTAGTAGAGATCGATAGTGGCAGCGCTCTGGCCGTTTACGACTGTAGTTCCCTTTTTCGCGGTGAAGACGGGAAGATGCAACGATTCGCTCCTGTAAGCCCTTGCAACTTGATCCAGACAGCTTTCTGGATCCAAGCCCGGATCTTCCAGCCAATTTAGGGTGATGCGGGCACAAGTCCCATCAATCGAGATTTTGCCCCATGACAGATCGCCCCGCGAAATAAGCTTCCAGCCTTCAGGATACACAAAAGTGATATTCATACCACGGTATCGATCGAACCTTTCAACATAGTGCCCGTCTTCATCGCCTAAAGATCGATCGCCCTCTTGAAAAGAAAGGCCATTTTCTTGAGCGAACTCACGTTCAAGGAACTTGCCCTCCTCGGACAGATCCAGGACGATTCTGCCATCTACATCTGGATCGACGCCTTTTGCCACATAAGCTGACGATGTGAGAAGTGAGACTATGAACAAGAGAAGGACGTATCTGATCACGGGGATCTCCCTACCGAACTTCCGAGGATCGAATATACCCCTTTCGATCAGAGCGAAAGCAAGAGGGCGATCGGATGAAATCGTCGGTAAATGGCTGTAGGTCACAACATATCAAAATTATCAATTTTGAATGATGAAACAAGCCCATGTAAACACCTAAAACGGCTTGCTCGAGCAAGCGAGAACCGAGTAGCGCTATCTAATTAGTTCTTGACTATATTTGATTTTTATCGAATACCCCGCAGCTTGCCGTGGGGATGAAAAGCAAATAACTGGATCAAGAATTGACGTGAGCAACTTCCATATTGAGATGTGAGTCTTCTGCTTATTAATTAAGGCAATAAGCGGCGGCGCACCCCACTACAAACGGCGAGGTGCGCTGCCGCAATTTGACTTTCTCGGACGGCCGTATTCTGTGGGGTTCGAACGATTTTGGTATGTTTTCCAGTCGATGACCTTGTTTGACATGTTAGGTTTTCACCCCAAAAACTAACATTTTTCGGGATACCCATTTATTCGCCTAACAGCATCATCCAGTCATTGTTTGGGTAGCCAAAATCTGGACGAGATGCAACGGGAAAGACAAAACTGTGCGTTATCGAGATGGGTGCGCATGATGCTAATTAACCTAAGATCTGGGGATCACGGAAGAATCGTGGCCATAGAGGCGGGGCAAGGGGCCAGAAATTGGCTCGCGTTAAGAGGAATTTCTGAAGGGTGTGCTCTAAGAGTAATATCCTGCAGGGGGCCGATTGTGATCGAAGTCGACAGAAATACGATCGCTCTTGGCAGAGGGATAGCACAGAAAGTTCGGGTGGTTTGAGGTGATCATATGGAAAAGAGTCTGTCAGAGATGGAATACGATGAGACTGGGTCTGTGAAAAAGATCGAAGGCAGCCTTCGGGGCAGGCTGGCAGGCATGGGCATCAGGGACGGAAAAGTGATCCGAATGATCACTAAGCAGCCCATAAAAGGGCCCGTGGTAGTGGAAGTAGACGGATCCAGTACATCCTTGGGTTTGGGGATGGCAAAGGAAATCATCGTGGAGACAGATTGATGAGGGTACTACTAATGGGCCATCCCAATGTTGGAAAGAGCGTGGTATTCAATCGTTTAACTGGCGTGGACGTCATCACCTCCAACTACCCTGGAACCACCGTTGAATATTCTGAAGGTTTTATGCGGGTGGAAGGCAAAGAGGTCACCATTATGGACGTGCCAGGAACCTTCTCCCTAGAGCCAAAGGACAAGGCAGAAGAAGTGGCAATGGAGATGTTCAATCGGGAAAACGATGCCGTTGTGATATCTGTCGTCGATTCGTCCAAGATAGAAAGAGGGCTTTACCTAACTTTGGAGATTATAGAAAGAGGTTATCCAGTGGTGCTAGCGCTCAATATGTGGGACATGGCAAAACATAAAGGGATCGATATCGACGTAAACCGACTGAGCAAGATCCTTGGAATACCCGTGGTGCCGACTACGGCAACCAGCGGCGAAGGGATGGTCGATTTGGTATCTTCGCTGAAGAAAGCAAAACCAGTTGAGACCAAAAAGATAATCGAACGGGCGGGGATCATGAAATGAGACTGACCGCTGACGAACGCTGGAACCTGATCGACGAGATCTCAAAAGAGACCGTGTTCTTGGGAGAATACGACGAGACGTTGAGAGACGTACTTGGAGAAGTTACGGTAAAGCCGTTGACAGGCATACCAGTGGTTATTGCAGTTCTCTATGCTTTTTGGAGCATATTTGGATCCTTTGCAGGTTTCTTCACCGACGGCTTTTTCGTCAAGATCTTCGACGAACACTGGCTGCCTTGGTGGCAATCCCACTTTCCAGATACCTGGAGTTGGTTGTATTACATCGTCGTGGGAGACCCCATGGCGGACAACTGCTTCGAGGCCTTCGGCATGTTGACCTCAGGGCTCTTCATCGCCATCGGCGTTGTTCTGCCTGCGGTGTTCATATTCTACCTGATGCTCACCTTGTTAGAAGACGTAGGGTACTTGCCACGGCTTGCAGTCCTCATGGACACGGTTCTGCACAAGATAGGACTGCATGGATACGCAATTGTGCCCACAATCCTCGCTTTGGGGTGTAACGTCCCTGGCGTTGCAGCCACCAGAATCCTGGAGACGAGGAAGGAACGGTTTGTGATGATGACCCTCCTCGCCATATTCGTGCCCTGCGGTGCTCAGCTAGGGATCATGAACGACGTGATCCCAGACACCATGGGCCTGGTGCTCTTGTACTTGATAGCTGGATACCTAATCACTGGTTTCGTCTTGAACAAGATCATTCCAGGCAAATCTCCTGAGATCCTGATGGACGTTCCGCCCTTCCAAACGCCGCTGCTGAGCAACCTGGCACTGAAGATATGGATGAGGATGAAGGGCTTTTTCACCAGCGCGATTCCCTACGTGTTGTTGGGTGTGCTGGTGGTAAACGTCCTGTATCTAGCAGGATTTATACAGTGGCTAGGAAACGTCCTCTCACCGGTCTTCGTTTATTGGTTTGGCGTGCCAGAAGAGACTGCAGGTCCTTTGATTGCGGCCTTTCTCAGAAAGGACTTGGCCGTTGCACAGCTCAGCGTGATCGAGATGACTTGGTATCAGATGGTGACTGCAGTGGTGCTGGTCTCCATATATTTCCCTTGCCTGGCAACGTTCATGATGTTGCTCAAAGAAGGCCGAAAAGAGCTCTTGGGAAGCTTGGTGGTGCTGATAGCCGCTGTCACCATCTTTGGCGGACTGCTTCACTTGATAGGAATATTGGCGGGGGTGGCTTAGATGAAAAAATTTGACAGCATATACTTTGCCCTGCTTGGCACAGCCACTCTGGCATGCGGTCTTGCAGATCTGATAGTAACAATATCAAGGGACGTCTACACTTTTAGAATTGTGGAGTTTCCAAGCGAGATGTTTCGAGGTGGTTGGGGGGGGCTCGTTGTTACCTTTGCGGGCCTATTCTATCTGTCTGGGTTCAAGAACGTCTCCGAAACACATCAGCTGTCGAAAGTGGTAATGGGCAGCATTTTGATCTGGTTGATAGCAGGTTGTGACTTGCTTGCAATGATCACAGAATCGATACCAGGCGGAGAAAATGGGTGGTTCAACACGATGAGTGGTTTCGTGGGGACGTATGCGCCACCATACACTCCTGCGATGATTCTGTTGCCGTTCTCGATGGTGGCGATTCTCTGCATCTACAGAACAAAGGGCAGCTGAAATCAGTTGAAAAGCCCGATTATCGACCATCTTATTTAACTTGCAGGAGTTGTAGGTACACCTAACGCGCTCATGGGAAGAAGAACGGCACAGGCGATATTTCATGAATGGCAAACTCTCCAGAAAAGCCGAGGATTACCTCGAAGCGATATTCAACATCTCACAGGAGAAAGGGTACGTCAGAATAAGGGACATATCCAAACAGCTTGGAATTAAACCGCCAAGCGTCGTCGAGATGGTGAGAAAGCTGGACGACAGGGGTTATGTCATGCACGAGAAGTACGAAGGAGTATTTTTGACTCCAGCAGGAGAAGAGGTTGGAAGGATCATAAAGGATCGACACGACACGATAAAAGCATTCTTGATCTTCATCGGCATTCCTGAAGAGATCGCCGATGAAGATGCGTGCACCATGGAGCATCATCTGCACTCCAAAACCGTGGAACAGGTCAAAAACTTGGTTGGGTTCATCAATCAAGGGCCGGATCATCCTGAGTGGCTAGACCACTTCAGGACTTTCTGCGATACAGGTGAGCATCCGTACAATAAGATAAAAAAGATGCATTCTCTCGGAGGCAAGTCTCGTCCCAGAGCAGCCTACAAAGCCGCGACGAATGTCGATTGAACCGTGAGCCTGATCTCCTTTGTGGGCGTTCCCATGTTCTTCTACCTGACGATGACAAGGGGAAAAGGGTAGTTGACCCCGCTCCACAGATGTATCCCCTGTTGACAAACGGTGTGCTATTTTTATTTATAGTGTTTAACGATACATTTCGGACAAATCTTAAACACGTAAGAGTTTGAGATTTAGCCTACTCGTATCGTTAAGCACTATTCTGGCGAAAACCAATTAGTTTCATCTAACTGGTTTTCGACTATAAGATTCATCCGAACGATGAAGATTGGATGGATGCCGGAATAGGGATGGATCGTTTTGGACGACTTTCGATCAACCAGATGAGTCAGGCGCTAAAAGAAAGATAGCAGATAGCAGGAACAAAGAACAAAATCAGAACTCGATCTCCATCATGTCGTAGCCGAGGGGCCAATCCTTGACGGCGATATCGTGAGGCGGGAACAGATGACTTATGTGAGTTAAGACTACGTCCTTCGCCCTCAATTTTCGGGCTAGGTCCACAGCCTCTTGAGAATTCATGTGCTTTTTTAGGTTGTAGCCCGGAGGCATGATCCCGTCAGCGACCATCAGGTCGGCATCTTTCATAAGATCGAGGCTCTCTTGAGGTATGTCAGCGTTAGTATCGCCGGTTATCACCAGTTTCGTTTTGCCTTCCCTTATGAGAACCCCGGCAGCCTCAAAAAGTGGCGGATGATTAACCTCAAAGAGGGTGATCTCCATCCCTGCAATCTCAAACGGCACCCCGATCTGAACCACGTTCCTCTTCGGGTTTAGAAAATAGAGATAATGCATTATGTAATCGAGAGTGTCCTTAAGACCGTAAACAGGAACTTTGCTCTGGACCCTATGAAAATCGCCAAACCCGGCGTAATGATCATAATGGGCATGGGTCCAGATAACCCCGTCCACATGCTTGATCCCTTTCTTTATCAGCTGCCACCTCAGGTCTGGACTCGTGTCGATCAAGACCTTGCCGTCATCGCTCTCCACCAGAACCGAGAACCTGAGCCTGCGGCTCTTGCCTCCACACAGGGCATCGACACAAGTTGGACACCTGCACCCAATCTTTGGTGTACCTATGGCGTCACCAGTTCCTAGGAGAGTCACTTTCATGAAGTAACGCTCCGCCTGTGATCTCTTATCCTCTGGTCGAAATCTTCGATTGCCCGCAACATGTCCGCTTGATCTATGGCCTTTCTGTCCTCAAGCAACGCGTTCAAGACTGCCTCTCTGACCACCAACCGAATGTCCGATCCAGAGTAGTCAGCAGTCAGCTCGGCCAACTCTGCAGCATCTATATCGGCGTCGATCCTGCTCAAAACCCGCTCGAAGATCTTTTGGCGCATTCCTTGATCTGGCAACGGAAAATTTACGATCTTGTCAAACCGTCTCCATGCCGCATAATCAAGAAGTTGAGGATGGTTGGTGGCTGATATCAAAAGAACGCCATCGTCCACCAAACTGATGTCGTCGACCGCCTTGAGCAAAGTGTTCACAGCCCTCTTTATGGCGCCGTGCTCGTCTGAAGTTCTGGTCTTGGCCACAAAGTCGAACTCGTCTATGAAGAGAATACAAGGACTCAAGGACTTGGCCAGTTCGAAAACTTTGTCGATGTTCTTGGAGGTCTCGCCCAGGTATTGACTGGTTATCATGGAAATACGAACCTCTACAAGAGGAAGGCCGAACCATTTAGATAGAGCCCTTGCAGTCGAGGTCTTGCCAGTGCCCGGTGGGCCCACGAAAAGAATCTTTCCAATCTCATGAAGCCCCACCTGTTTTAGATAATCTCTGTGCATTAGGGCCTTGGATTCTTTCTCGATTTCTGCAACCTGATCAGGTGTCAAAACGAGATTTTCCAATCGATCTCTTACGTCCTCTGGAGCGCTGATCTTGACCAATTTTAGGAAATCTTCTGCACTCTCGTGCTCGGCCGAGATTTCTCTGATCTTGGCCTGGATCCATTCCCTATCCGTGAGAAGTGGCTGGTTTCTCTTCTTGGCCTCGGCATAGATCACGTCTAAAGAGCCCTCGCCCTCGTAGTAATAGGCCAAGACGGGGTTATCCCTCACCTGCTCAAGGCCGTTTTGTTTGGCAAACCATTTTGCACCCACTTCAAAGACAGTCAGCCTGAGTTGATCTCCAATTCCTTCTTTTTCCACAAAGGGCAAAGACTTGACTGCGTCTCTGACGCTTTTTAGGCTGTAGATCTTCATTACGTCCGATTCCGTAACGTAAACAGGCCGTTTCACGCCCTTGGTGACGGGATCAAAATAATGCTTTCTGATCTTAGATGGGAGGTCGTCTTCGGTCAGGTCCTCTGACCTGTTGTAGATCTCCGCGGTAAGCAGAAGTTCGGCGACCTCCATTTCGCCTGACCCATCTTCGATCGAACTAATCTCCATAGCTGAACTCATCTGTATGCCCATACCCATCTATTGCACCCGACCCATCTTAGTAAGCTGAAGGCTAGGAGTTGTGTGGGGGTGTGATAAATCTTTTCCCTTCAGCTAGACCCTGTCGTCAACTTTATCAATCATTAACAACCCCCTCTCAAAAGATTGCCACTGTTGGCTTTCTATTTGGTGATTTCAAATGAATGCGTGGGATCGATTTATTTGGTAGCGTCAACTTTTTGGATACGACGCTTCGTGATGGAGAACAGACGCCTGGCGTCTCCCTGAGCTCAGAAGATAAACTTGCGATTGCTCGCCACCTCGACGCTTTTGGCATCGGCGTGATTGAAGCGGGTTCGGCCGTCACCTCAGAAGGCGAACGCAAAGCAATAAAGGCCATCAGCTCAGAAGGATTGAGGGCCGAGATATGCAGTTACGTTCGCGCTGTTCCGGGCGATGTGGACCTCGCACTCGATTGTGATGTGGACTCAATACATCTAGTCATACCAGTGTCAGATCTCCATATCAAGAGCAAGCTAAAGTCCGATCGCGAGTCTGTGATGAAAATGGCTGTCGAGGTCACAGAGTATGCCAAAGATCACGGCCTTACGGTGGAGTTGAGCGGCGAAGACGCCAGCCGAGCCGAGACGAATTATCTCGTATCTTTGTATCAGGCTGGCATCGAAGCTGGCGCGGACAGGCTCTGCTTTTGTGATACTGTCGGACTTCTTGTTCCAGAAAAAGCCTTTGAGACCTTCAAGGGCCTATCTGAGTTGGAGGCTCCAGTCAGCGTCCATTGTCACGACGATTTTGGCCTTGCAACCTCAAACACCGTTGCAGCGCTGAGAGGTGGAGCGTCCCAAGCTCACGTCACCGTGAACGGGATCGGCGAGAGGGGCGGAAACACCAGTCTTGAGGAAGTGGTGATGACTTTAGAGTCCCTCTACCTAATAGATACAGGAGTCAAATGCGAAGAGCTTTATTCTCTGTCCAGGCAGGTCTCTCGCCTGACCGGAATTCCGGTGGCTCCAAACAAAGCCCTCGTGGGAGATAACGCGTTCACTCATGAGGCAGGGATACATGTTCACGGACTTCTCGCAGATACTTCTACCTATGAGCCCATCAAACCCGAGACGGTTGGGAGGAAAAGGAGGATAGTCCTTGGCAAACATGCTGGCCGAAGTTCGGTAGAAATGTCTTTAAGAGAGCTTGGCATCACCTGTGAGAGGACTCAGATGGAGGAGATCCTATCGAGGGTCAAGAATATGGGTGATAAAGGCAAGCGCGTAACCGACGCCGACCTTCAGACCATCGCCGAGATCGTGCTTTCGATTCACAGAAAGCCCAAGGTCCGCTTAGAAGAGTTCACCGTGGTGAGCGGAAACAAGGTTACGCCAACTGCCAGCGTCAGACTCGCAGTCAACGGATCAGAAGTTTTAGAGGCAGGGACTGGTATTGGCCCTGTAGACGCATCCATAAACGCCATCCGAAAGGCGGTATCTGGCGTAACAGATATCCGGCTCGAGGAATATCACGTCGATGCCATCACAGGAGGCACTAACGCTTTGGTTGAGGTCTGGGTTACCATGGTAATGGGCGATCGGACCATCACCGCGAGAGGTGCCCGTGAAGACATAATAATGGCCTCAGTGGAAGCTGTGCTGGAGGGAATTAACAGGCTGATGCAGCTTGAGGAGGAAGACAGATCATGAGCAAAATGAGCGGGTCTGAAGCTATACTGGAATGCTTGAAACGGGAAGGTGTGGATACCATGTTCGGGCTTCCGGGAGGGGTACTTTTGCCCCTCTATGATGCCATTTACGATTCTGATATCAGACACATACTGGTAAGGCACGAGCAGGCTGCAGCTCATGCTGCCGATGGTTACGCCAGGGCCACCGGCCGCGTGGGAGTCTGCCTTGCAACTTCCGGGCCTGGCGCCACCAACCTGGTAACAGGAATTGCCACTGCCTACATGGATTCGGCACCCATTGTAGCCATGACCGGCCAGGTCACCACTGAACTTCTGGGCAGAGACGCTTTCCAAGAGGCCGACATAACAGGAATAACCATACCAGTTACCAAGCACAGTTATCTTGCCCGAAATGCCAGCGACCTTCCCAGGATGTTCAGAGAAGCGTTCTACATCGCAAGGACCGGAAGGCCAGGACCCGTCTTGATCGATCTTCCTCGAGACGTTACCGTAAACGAGCTGGAATTCGAATACCCCGAGATTGACCTTCCCGGCTATAACCCCGTAAAGAAGGTCCATAAGCTCCAGATAAGAAAGGCCGCTCAGGCCATAATGGGTGCAGAAAGGCCAGTAATCTACGTTGGCGGCGGCGTGAAGTATTCGGACGCTCATGAGGAACTCTTCGAGCTTGCAACAAAGGCGAACGCGCCTGTGACCACCACTTTGATGGGTATTGGATGTTTCCCAGAAGATCATCCGCTCTCTTTGGGGATGCTGGGAATGCACGGGACAAAGTACGCCAACTACGCGATACAGGAGTCAGACTTGATCGTGGCGGTTGGTGCCAGGTTCGACGATAGAGTTACAGGAAAGATCGCAAGCTTTGCACCCAGCGCAAAGATCGTTCACATCGATGTTGATCCAGCAGAGATCGGAAAGAACGTGAGAGTCGACATACCGGTGGTAGGCGATGCCAAGGTCACATTGAAAGAGTTGGCAGGGGAGCTTTCGCCAAAGCCGTGGGCCAACTGGAACGAGAAGATCACGAACTGGAAGGAAGGGTATCCCCTTGGATGTGCCAAGCCCGATTCTGGACCGACCATAAAGCCTCAGTTCGTGATGGAGAAGATATACGAGTTATGTCCCGATGCTGTAATCGTCACAGAAGTTGGACAAAACCAGATGTGGGCGGCTCAGTTCTTCACTCATAAATACCCCAGAAGGTTCATATCTTCAGGCGGGCTTGGAACGATGGGGTACGGTTTTCCTGCCGCGATCGGGGCAAAAATGGGGCGGCCCGACTTAGAGGTCTTTGACATAGCGGGCGATGGAAGTTTCCAGATGAACATCCAAGAGCTTGCAACCGCCGTCCTGAACGATATACCGGTCAAGGTCATCATATTCAACAACGGCGTTTTGGGAATGGTTAGGCAATGGCAGACCCTCTTTTACAACGAGCGGTATTCCAACACCACTCTCGACAAAGTGCCCGATTTCGTCAAGGTCGCCGAGGCCTATGGTGCTCTCGGGTTGAGAGCAACCAAGCCTTCCGAGGTCGAGCCGGTCTTGAAAGAGGCGATTCAGTCTGACAAGCCCACCGTGGTCGACATGGTGATATCGCCGGACGAAAAGGTGTCTCCAATGGTTCCGGCGGGAGCTTCCTTGAGCGAGATTCTGGAGCTGGAGGGGTGAGGGCTTTGAAGTACACCATCGCTATAATCGTCGAGAACAAGCCAAGAGTCTTGATGCGGATCGCAAACCTCTTCAGCCGGAGGGGGTTTAACATCGACAGTTTGGTCGTCGGGGCCACTGATAATCTCGATTATTCGCGTATGACAATATCG
>CAYWZG010000012.1:0-30540 GCA_964462795.1 uncultured Methanotrichaceae archaeon | reverse complement strand
CGGCCTAAAGACCGGGGACTTCCCGCTCTGCCCTCTCCGCTCCCGCAAGTTAAAAGGTTTTGCCGGATGGTACCGATGGCAGTTGATTCGACTCAAGGTTATACTTCGCCGAGGTAGATCTGGAAAGAACGCCGATCGAGTGTTTTCGTCAATAAGAAGGTGGGTGGGAAACTTGCGTCCGGAGGGTGCCCTTGCCGCAAGGGCGCATATACGTTTTCGCCCACTCGTCCTTGACCCACTCAAAGCCGACTTCAGGTCGACTTTGGACGAAACGTGAACTACCCCCCCATCCCTAAAGGGCGGGGCTTCCTGATTCATCACCAGAACTTGCATCACAGAGGCTCCCGCAAGTTAAACTGACCTCAGCTTTTCTGCGACCTTTTCCTTGTCTTCCTCGTCTCTGAGCCGGGCAAGATCTCCCACAGATTCTTGGAAACCTTCAAGGGAGTTGAAGAACCGGTCCAGAACGTCGCCTTCGTATGTGGGTACCAGAAATATGTGAGTGTGAGGTATCCTTCTGCCTCTTATGTACACGGCCACGAAATCGGGCTCGAAAACCTTCATGATCTTGTGGGAGACTTCTCTTGCTCCTTTGAAGATGCTCTCGGTTTCCTCTTCGGTCAGATCGTGCCACCAAGGAACGTGCCTTTTTGGGATCATGAGGCAATGCCCTTGCGAGAAGGGATTGACGTCCAATATTCCCATGCATAAGTCATCTTCATAAATGCAATGAGCTTTGGCGTTACCCTTTACGATTTCGCAAAATATGCACTTTTCTTCTCCCCTCCCTTCGCGTTTCTCTTCCTGAACCTGAACCAAAATAACGGCCTCCCTAAATGATATCAGTGATAAGCTTCAGACGGAATGTATATATTTCTATCTCAATTCCTCGCTTGGCAAGACTTTGTCTCTCTTTGGAACATGCCCTAAAGAGCAACCTTCGCCAAATTGATAATCAGCATCAGAGGGGAAGTTTTATCTATCAAAAGGTCGACTCACATCCTAAAATCACGATCGGGAATGGTGGGGGCCCTCCCAGAATCGTCTCATGCGCGTTAAAATAAATCAAACAGCTTCGATCGATCTCGACTTGTTTCGATTTTCTTGACCTGCGCAGAAAATATAGTCAAAAGTCAATTAGACAAAACTATATTATAAAAATTTGGGTGTGGGTGATTTGGTGAAATCAGCGTCCGTAGCGAAGCTTGTCTTCGGATCAGTGGTATATGGAGTTCCAGGAATGTTTGTCCTCCTGGAAATAATCGGGGTCAAAAACGCGCTCGTCGACCTCTGTTCAGCCTGGTTTGTGATAGCTGTGGCGATGACGATCTTCGTCTACTTGATTCTCATTTGGTCTGAGAAGAACAAGCTTGAAGATACCTGAGACCTAAAACTTCAAACTTCAAACTCTCAATTATCCAGAAGTGTCCTCAGCTCGGCAATGTTGGACTTTATCCTGTCTTCCAGCGCTTCGATCTCGTCCAAGATGACCTCGGGCTTCTCATACTCGACCTCTTCGTACTCGATCTCCTTGTACCTGGATATCGAAAGATCGTACCCGTTCTCTTCGATCTCGCTCAAGGGCACGAAAAAGCACTTTCCCTTCCGATCGAGAGGCATTTCTTCGTGCCGTTTTCTGAACCGCTCGACGATATCTGGAATCTCGCCCCTCCCGTCGATTAAGTTTCTTTTGTCGTCGAGAGAATAGCCATCCGCGATCATATCGTAGAACCAAACCTGCTCGGTCTTGCCGCCCTTTGTGAAAACGATCACCGCAGTGGAAACTCCTGCATAAGGCCTGAAAACTCCCAAGGGCATGGATATTACGCCTTCGAGCTGGCAGCCTTCAAGGAGCATCTTTCTGAGCTTCTTGTGAGCCCTTGAGCTTCCGAAGAGGACACCATCTGGAACGATCACTCCGCACCTTCCGCGCCGACCTGGAGCAAGTTTATCATCCTCTCGACAAAGAGGATCTCGGTCTTGGTGGTGCCAACTGTCAGGCGATCGTTTATGTCGGTCTTGTCTATGCTGCCCTTAAAAGGTGGATTTGCCAACACCACCGTGTACTTTTCATGTTCCTCAAACCCTTTGGAGAGGGTGTCCATCTGCCTGATCTGAGGCGCTTTGATCCCATGCAGGATCATGTTCATCAGGGAAATCCTCGCCATGGTAGAGTCGAAATCAAAGCCGTAGAAGGTCTCGTTCCAGAGCAGGTCCCAGTACTTCTGTTCGGTTATCCGATCGCCTATGAGATTGTGGAACTTGTGAAACTCCCCTTCTTCGTCCTCCTGGATCAACTCGGGGCTCGTGTATTTCCGGATTATGTGCTCGTAGGCGTTGACCAGAAACCCAGCCGTGCCGCAGGCAGGATCGCATATTCTGTCGCCGATGTCGGGGTCAGTCAATTCCACGATCATCCTGATTATGTGCCTTGGGGTTCTGAACTGGCCGTTCTTGCCCGCGGTTTTGAGCTCGCTTAAGAGGTACTCGTAGATGTCCCCTTGTGCATCTTCGTGCCGTGAAGTTATGTTCAGATCGTCGATGATTGCGACGGCTTCCTGGAGGAGCGAAGGTTTTGGGATGATGAATACCGCGTCTTTCATCTGTTCAGAAAAGCGGGTCTTTTCGCCGTCGTGAATTCCTTTGATGAAGGGAAAGACCTCGTCTCTTACGTGGGGCAGCATCTTTGTGGCCGAAAGGTGCTTCCAATCCGACCACCTGCAATCTTCGTGCCCTCCAAAGACCGACTTGTAAGTCTGCCCCTTGGCCAGTGCCCGATTCTCTTCGGCGACGTCCATGTCCTCAAGTCGCTTCATGAAAATGAGGTAAGACATCTGTTCGATCGACGAAAGCGGGTTCGATAGCCCGCCGCTCCAGAACCGATCCCAGAGGGTGTCTATCTTCGATTTTAGCTCGGGCTCCAGTTTCATGTTGTGAGATCTCCAGTGAAGGCTTTCTGCATCAAGGCGTTGAATAGGTCGTCGAGTTCCTGGGCGGATTGGGCTTGGTTTTGGCGCATCAATTCGACTCTTTCGACAAAATGGGCGAACTGCTGTTGAAGATGAATTGGCGGAAGGGGAATTGATAATTTTTTTATTTTCCCCTGGAATAAATTTGCTTGGGACGATTGATTTACAGCTCGGTCTATTTGCCCTTTTATTAAATTTGTATCAAAGCTGTATTCCAAGTATGTCGGATCTACAATTGCGGTTATTGGCCTTATTAATGCAACGCTCCTCACTAATTGAAACTTGAAGTGTTGTTTGACTCTTGTAACTCTGCCGATAGTCCCTGAGCACGAAATTAGGACATCGTCAACTTGAGGTATGATTCGTTTTGATATTCGCTCATATTCATCATCTCCAATAAAATCAACATCGTCTAAGTCAAATTTATGATTTTGAATATTTCTCGCTGACAGAAGATAGATGCCTTCATCGGTTCTTTTTGGTGTAGCATGCTCACCATCGGTAATCCTGTCACAGATCTCTTCTATCATTTTCATGTCCCATCCCATCGGATTCGCCACCGGGTCCCCGAACATCTCCAGAAACACGCTCTGGATCAGTTGGTCGGTGAGTTCGTCCGCCTGGACCCGAAGGCGCTTCGTCTCCTCGGCCTTCTCCAGGATCGCCACGATCTGGCGCTGGGTTTCGAGGGGTGGAAGGGGTATAAATTGAGCAAAAATATCACGATCTCTTACAGCTGGATAGCTCGACCCACTTTGCAATTGATCTAATTTATTCAAGAAATTGTCTGTGAGTGTTAAGAAAAAAATGTATTTAGTGTCAACTTCACTAGATGGTCGTATGACGCAGAATCCCGTTGATGCGATTTCACCGTCATAAACTTCATCCACAATTGAAATATTCTTTAGGTATGTTCTGACGGTAGAAAACAGTATGTCTCCTTTTTTGATATGTTGCCTAGCCCTGGAAGGTGCATCCCTTCCAAGATAATTTTTTGGTTGTGTTATCTTTTGAACTTTATTATCAATAGATTCGATATCAATGTATTTAAAAGCGTTATCTGGTTCTTTTTTGGGATTAATTTTATTAATTTTGAGATTAATTTCGCCCAGTTTCTTCCATTCCCACCCTTCCGGTAGCTCTTTCACCTTTAGGCCTCCGCAAACAACTCCCACTCAAGAGACTTACACAGCCCTATAAAGCTCTTCAGCTCGGCCTCGGTGAAAAGAGGCATTGGCGCTCTAACCCCGAAGTTAGAGAAGGGCGCATCGAAGAGATCTGCGTACTCAAGATGCCTTTTCCTCGCAAAGACCGTCTGGATCGTCCTGATGAAGCTGAGCTGATCGGCGCTGTAGCGCTTGTTATTCTCCCTTATGTAACCCTGGAACGCTTCCATGACCCTCGCCTCCGGATCTGCAAACTCGTAGAGCCCGAGCACTTTCTTGATGAACTGGACCAGAGTGCCAGACCGCGTCTCGTATACTTCCTGCAATACGCCCTCGGTTATGTAAAGCTCTGGGCTGTTCAGCGTCTCTTCGAGCAAGAGAAGATCTGCCTCGTCCAGAGCCTCGCCCCGGTTTATCTTCTTGACGGCCGGATGCGTTTCTGTGAGATTCTTGATCCGCTCTTCCACCCTTCGCTTGTAAACGCCAACGTACTCTTCTGTTGCATCTGGCCCGAACTGGATGACTGATCTCTCTTCGATTGGGTCTTCCATATCGATTACTATAATCTCCCTTGGCTCTGGCGACATGTACCGCATCAGGCCAGAAAGCTCTTCGATGAGCATCTGCGAGTCCTCAAACGAAACCCCATTCCAGAACCTGTGAGATAAAACCTCATCCATCTGCCTCTCCTTTCGCTTCACCACATCAAGAGTCCTTGGAAGAGAGTTGATCATCTTGCCGATTTCTGGCTTCAACCTCTCTATCTCCTTTTCATCATCCTCCAAGGCCGCAAGGCCGAGCCGTTCGCATTTCAGGGTGAAATTCGACTCGTTCAAGCCGGTTCCAGGCTTAAACCTCATGAGTGGCGTGATTTGGTCCCTCAAAAACTCCACCGGATCGAGCCCCACGTTGTCCCAAAGCCGGGCTGAAAGCGCAGTCTCCACGTCACCGATCCTCTCTTTCACGCTGACCGAATCCCTCGGCAGCGAATCGACATCTTCTAAGACCTTCTCCTTCACCGCTTCAGTTGCCTTCACCACCTCTGCCGCGTCTGCTGCGTCTATCGCCTCGGCGCCATTCACTTTTTGCATGAGATCCATGAGATGACTCAGCTGCTTTAACCTCAGCATGAAAATCCGGCTGTTTATGGCCTCCTGTGACCCTCTCTGGTCGGGCTTGGCCTGCATATTCTGCCGCTCAAAGTTGTTCCAGAAATCAAAGACCTTGAAGTACTCCTTCCTCCCGTAAGGAAGCCATTCCCTGTGGCTGCAAGTGCCATCAGATCGAGTCCCTCTTCCAAGCATCTGCCAGAACTTGATCTTCGAGATGACCGGCTTTGCAAAGACGAGATTGCAAACCTCGGGAACGTCTATCCCGGTGTCTAACATGTCCACCGATATCGCCACCCTTGGCCAATCTTTGTCCTCAAAATCCTTGATGGAATCAGATGCCCTCGAACTGTCAGACACAATCACCTCTGCTATCAGGCCCTTGTATTCTGGGTAAAGATCGTTGAACGCCTCAAGAAGCCTTCTTGCATGCTTCTTTGAGACCGCAAAGAAGATCGACTTTGCAGGAAGGTTTCCTGAACGGTCCATCAGACAGTTGTCCATAAACTCCCTCACTATCGCTTCGCTCGTCCCTTTCACCGCGACCTTCTTTTCTAGATCCGTCCCCTCAAAATCTATCTCGTCGGGGTCTTTGCCCTCTTCGGCCAGCCGTCTCACTTCACCAGGCGTAAGGTCTGCCGCCTTGATCCCCTTTACCTGAAAATGGGTCCGGGCGCTCGCAACGTGGCTTCTAAAGTCGCACAAAACGCCATCTTTCACCGCGTCTTCATAGTCGTAAAGCGCGGTTGGCGATCCGTCATGACAGTTGAAAAACCGGAAGGTATCCCGATCGACCAAATCCGAAGGTGTCGCCGTAAGTCCGATCTGGATCGCGTCGAGATACTTGAAAATGTCGTTCCACTTGTTGTATATGGACCGATGTGCCTCATCGGATATGACAACGTCAAACTCTGCAGGCGAGATCAGGTGGCAGCCTTCACGATCGCATTTATTATATATTTCTTGAAATGTCTGTATCGTGGACACGTATAACCGAGACTCTTTATCGAAGTTCCCTGAAAGGATCTTCGATCTCGACTCCTCTGGCAAGAATTTTTTGAATCCCTTGTTATACGCTTGATCACGAAGCGCCTTCCTATCCGCGAGGAACAAAACCTTCTGAGCCCGGTTTGTCCTCAAGAGGATATCGACGATGGCTATGGCAACTCTGGTCTTGCCAGTCCCCGTGGCCATGACCACAAGGGCCTTTCGTTCTCCCTTCTGGATATGTTCTATCACCCTTTTTGTGATCTCTATGCTCTTTGTCCGATCCACAATGCTGGTATCGACTCCCACATCGAGGATATCTTGAACACGCTCAACCTGAAACCTCAACCGTTCCAGGTCCTTTTGCGAAAAGAAACCCATCACCTTTCGGGGACCGTAACGTTCTCGATCCCAAAACCAAGTCTCGTGCCCGTTGGAAAGGAATACGAAAACATCCCTTCCCATCTGCGCCTTGATGTCGTCGGCATACTGGGCCGCCTGTTTTTGCGCAGTTACAATCGGATCTTTGAACGTTCTTTTTGCTTCGATTATCGCTATGGGAGATCTAAAGCCATCAAGGAGAAGGTAGTCTGCATATTTGCTTTCTAAGTCATTTTTGAGGGTTTCAGTCACGTTTTTGTAGTTCTGAACCCGAAAATCTGACTGTTTGGTGTCTACTTCGATAATTACCCTGGATCTATCTTCCACTTGCCATCCCTGCTCTCTGAGTAAAACATCTATCTTCTGCCTTCGGGTTTCAAACTCGTTCAGGTCCAGCTTTTGGTTGGATACAGGGGGCATATATTATTCCAAAAAGGCGCAAACCTATTTAATTATATAGTGTCTGACGGTGCATTTGGAACAAATACCAACTTGGTATATTTGAAATTGGGTATATAACAATTAAGTTATCTAAAGGGTATTATGAGTTTTTGGATCGTGGGGGGACGACTTTTCTCTTGCTTTTGTCCCTCTGGCCACTACAAAAGACCCTTCGCCGTGTCCTTTCTTTGGGGATTCTGGCGCCTTTATCTTTTCTGGGCTTTCAAATAAGGTCTGGACGAAGACCACATCTTTAAAACCAGCTTTCTCCATCTCGGCGCGAACTTCTTTTGGAGTGAAGAAATGAACGACCCTGTAAAAGGTGCTCTCGTCTTTTTGTCTTTCATAACGCTTGCCAAGTCTGCTCTCTTTATCGACAAATCCCACGATCAAGGATCCACCAGGCTTTAAGATTCTGTAAGCCTCTTTGAAAGCTGCTTTCACATCGCTCAAGAGAAATATCACCGTGACCATGAGACAAAGATCGTGGCTAGAATCTTTGAAAGGAAGCTGTTCTGCAATTCCCTTTACTCCGTCTATTTCTCTATTGGTAGCTATTCTGATCATAGAAAGGGAGGGGTCTAATCCCACCCTCAACCCCAACGGCGCAGCAAAGCGGGCAGTTCCCATGCCGATCTCAAGCCCTTTCTCAAACGATGAGGTCAGAGTCTTCAAGGCTCTTAGCTCTGATTGGTATATGGCCCAGTTTTTCTCAAACCAGGCATCATAATGGTTTGCATGATCGTCATAGACTGTCTTTTTCATGCGGTTGGACCTCATAATTATAGTAGAGAATTAATTAGATAGAACGTACGTGTTTAGCCCCCCCAAAATCGATTGTCCAGTGTTGGTTTTGTCCAATGAATACACACCGATCAACAACTTGTGCCAGATTGGAAAACAATATCAGTAGCCGAAGTTGCTTGAAATCAGCACTTTGGAACAAGTCGCATGAGTCATCACGAAATGGGTTTATTGATACCGATTAAATGGAGCTAAACACGTACGATGGAACTAATCGGTTTTCGCAAGATTAGTGCTATTTGCCCGAAAGGTATCGTTAAACACTATTATCCCTAACGGTTGGCTTTTTGTCTGTGTCACTCTGTCTTCGGCGTCACCTATATAAGTACTCCTGGTAAATTGTTAGTCATGTATAATAAGATTTATAGGACGATCCTGATCCTTGCCTTTGTCCTTTTCGTGACATCGAGCATGGCCTTGGCCGTATCACCGAGGGGTGCTTTTGATCCTGCGAGTGGAATTACGCCTCTTAATGCTACGTCTTTACGCACAGCGATCGATTCTGTGCCAAAGCTCGACCTGAACGATACCGAACGTGATGGCCTCCTTTACATGGCAGAAGAAGAAAAGCTGGCCAGAGATGTCTATGAGAATTCTTATGAGACTCACCAGCTTCCTATCTTCCAGAACATAGCGAGCGCAGAACAGACTCATATTGACGCTGTCAAAGTCCTCATAGATCGCTATGACCTTGAAATATCGTCTACAGATGAGCGTGGTCTTTTTGTCGATGCTAAGCTTCAAACGCTCTACGGCGAACTTGTCGAAAGGTCTAACGAATCTCTCAAACAGGCACTCCAGGTCGGCGCTCTCATTGAGGAGATCGACATTGTGGATCTTCAAACTCACATGAACGAGACAGATAACGATGACATAATTCTCGTCTACGAAAACCTGGAAAAAGGTTCCAGGAACCATTTGCGAGCCTTCGTTGGTACTATGGAACGTTACGGTTTTGCGTACTTGCCCCAGGTTCTAAGCCAAGAGGAATTTGACGAAATCGCAAACTCCCCCACAGAACGAGGACTTTATCTGTCATAGTTATCGATTTTGCGATCTTGACACAAAAAGAGTGGGTGGGAAATCTGCGCCCGCAGGGCGCTTTTCGCCCCCCCTTCCAAAAAACTGAAGCAAAAGCGGTCAGGGCAGAGGCTCTTTTCTTCCCCTCACAAAAGCACCTGCAGTAATCCCGCCACGCGACATTTTCCTTACCCTTTTCTTTAGGTCAAATAAACGCTCTGGGTCTTCTTCTAAGATTGCAAGCTCCAACACTTCTTTATACACTTTCGTCATCGCTCTTGCATACTGGCCCGGCCTCCACCTGGCATCTATAGACAAAGAACAAATCCCCATCTTTAAGACATCTGGCACGTGATCAAAAAGACAGGTCTCCACAGCATTGAACACATGTGTTCGGTCTTCGCCGTCCGTGACCAACGGAAATATCCTCTGTGTAGAATCCTTCAATCCCCAAATCTTGCCCTCCGTGGACAAATCACTTTGGTCTTTCAAAGCCGTGGAAATGAGATCATTTTCTGTTACCATTGCTTCCAGATCTCCCTGAACAATCATCTCAAGCTCTGGATGCTTTTCCAAAAGATGAACTCTTCGTGCCAGCTCTTCTATCTCCTTGGATGAAAGCTCTGGCGAGATGGTGATTCTCTCAAAGATTTCTCCCAAAAACCTTGTCGATCGATGGTTCCAGACGTTCAAACCTGATGATCCAAGAACCTTGACATGGGGCACATTCTCTTTTATGGTTTTTGCGGCCCCAATATTATCCACCATGACCACTTTTGTTTCAGTTTCCTCGAGGATGAAAATGGCCGTATCCAAGAATGAACGTCGAGTTATCTTTGGCCACTTCCAAGCAAATTCAACGTTGTATCTTTCACATAACCGCATGGCCTTCTTAATCGTTTCTATGGCCTCATGTGGATCATCTAGTCTTATAAACGGCTCAAAGTAAACCCGGGCACACCTTCCACCCACCGCGCCCTTGACACCATCGAGATCGCTGGTGTAAACTGATATGCTCACGTCTTCTAAACCCAATTTTGGCAATGGTTGGGTGGATGGGTTTTTCCATTCACGTGCAAAAATTTTTAGCCTTTCGTTCACATCATTTACATCTTCAAAAGAGGGACGACTCGATTCCACGAGCCTTGCTTCCACCGCCTCCAAAAGATCCCGCCTCAATCGATTCAGCTCCCCCAACGGAGCAAACAATCCACCAGGATAATCTACCTCTAGAGACCTAACACAAAAAACCGTCCTGCCCATCTTCCCGAGCTGAACTTCAATATCTTCTCTAGAAAGGGGCCGTCGCTTTGCAACTTCCATTGAAAAAGAACTCGTCACTGTGACCGTCACATCACCTTTGAGACAAGGGACACCCCCTTCCAAAACTGGTTTCATCTCTTCATCTAAACTCATCTTCAGATCAAGAGGGATGTGCCGTGTTCCAGAAACCGTCCCTGCCAAAAGCCCAGCCCGACGAGTCAAATGCACCTTTGCTCCTCGTTCCACCATCTCATAAACGCCCAGCCTGATAATTCCATCCCGAACGTTGGGCACATCTCGAAGGACAAATCCCACCTCACCACCTGGCCAGATGAAAACCAGACCGTCACCTTGACCCGGCACCAGATCCCCTTCCAGTTGAACTGCAGCTTCTCTCCTTCTCGAATCATAAGAAACAACGGTCCCAACCAAAACACCTCGATTGTCTGGCTGATCCCGACCCATCAGATCTCTACCTCGATCTCCAAGGAGATAACCCCGCGTAAAATCCCGGTTAAAGGTCAAAGCAAGTTTCATCCAATCTTCTTCTGAAGGAGACCACTCGCCCTGAGCAATCTTATCAAGTGCCCTCCTGTAAACCGATACAACAACTGCCGCGTAATCTGAAGACCGCATCCTACCTTCGATCTTAAGAGCTTCCACGCCAGAGGCAACGACCTCGTCTAAATATGGATAAATCGCAAGATCCTTCGTGGACATGAGATACTTTTCATCTAAAGATACCCTCTTCCATCGCAAGATGCGACCATAAGAGTCCACCCAACCCAAAACTAGGTCATAAGGCTTCCTGCAAGGCTGAGCACACATCCCCCGATTCCCACTTCGACCCCCAATCAGCGACGACAAAAGGCACTGACCTGAATAACAGTAACAAAGTGCCCCATGAACGAAAATTTCAACCCCAATTGGTGCATCTCTGGCAATCTTTTCCACCTCATCCAACGCCATCTCTCTTGCCAAAACAACCCGTTCAAATCCCATATTGGCAGCCCAGATAGCACCCTCAAGATTGTGAATCGTCATCTGAGTAGACGCATGAAGCTCAAGTTTTGGCACAAGTTCCCTTGCCAAAACTGCAAGTCCCAAATCCTGAACTAAAACTGCATCAACGCCCATCTCATACAACTGGACTAAATACTCCAAAGCATCTGGAATTTCAAAATCTGAGACCAAAGTGTTGACCGTCACGTAGACTTTGACCTCTCTAAAATGAGCTTTCCTCACCGCCTCTTCTAGTTCCCCTAAATCAAAGTTAGCTGCATAGTGCCTTGCTCCAAACCTTTTTCCACCCAGATAAACAGCATCAGCACCAGCATTAATCGCCACATCCAACGCCTCAAAAGACCCCACCGGTGCCAAAAGCTCAGGAACTTTCATTCACATCCACCTCACAGTCTCTTATCCGAGAGGGGGAAATATATCTCTATCTGACACTATGACCCTCTCAACGTGGAACTTCTTTACGTCGCAATACTGCTAATAACTGGGTCAGTCGCTGGTTTTGCCTCAGGAATGCTAGGAGTTGGCGGATGTTTCATCATGGTCCCTGTCCAGTTCTGGGTCCTCACCACAATGAACGTCGATCCGACGATTGCAATTCGGATATCCTTTGGCACGGCCCTTGCAGCAGCCCTTCCCACAGCAATAAACGGTGCCATGGGGCATCGTCGCAAAGGTGTCATAGTCGAAAAAGCGGCTTTACTCCTTGGCATTTCTGGAATGTTCGGTGCCTTTTTGGGAGGGACTCTTGCCGCCCACGTTCCAGCATCAGTACTCAAAACGATCTTTGGCTTGATAATCCTCATAGCAGCCGTCAAGATGACGATCGAAGACGCAAAGCCCACCAAAAAACCTGAAACCAGAGCCCTACCCTTTCTCATCTTTGGCTTGCCACTCGGCTTCATATGTGGCCTCATAGGAATCGGTGGCGGTACCATAATGGTCCCCACAATGGTAACCTTGATGAGTTTCAGGATCCACCAGGCTATAGGCACCTCAACAGCAGCCATAATCTTCACATCATCTGGAGGGATTGCATCTTACATGATAAACGGCCTTGGAGCACCAGACCTTCCAGCTTACTCTGTAGGATACATCAACCTATACCAGTGGATCCTTCTTGCTGGAACTAGCATTCCCATGGCAAGAGCAGGCGTATGGGCAGCCCATCGCCTCTCAGCCAAAAGCCTAAAGAGAATCTTCGCCCTCCTCATGTTCTACGTGTCCCTAAAAATGATCGGACTCTTCGAGCTTTTGCATCTTCCAATCTGAATTTCAGCAACTGGATATATCCCCCCCATCCTTCAACTAAACCTGCCAAATACTCCCAACTCAAATTCCAGTTACCAAGCCCAAAATCGTTTTGAAATCTAAAATCAATCGACAAAAGTTTAAATCACATTGAGTGAAGAATAGAATATAAGAGTTGGGGCCGCGCCTAAAGGCTATCAGCCATCCAAATCAAAAGGACAAATCAAGTCGCACTCAAACTCACAATCTCAACTTGAAAGGCCTCCAATCCATAACCGTTGATGAAGAAACTTAACATAACGGAGACCCCAAATATTTTAATCCTGAAAACCAACATGAGGGAGATCGTTTGACATGGCCATCGAGATGAGTAACCCCTGGATTGCGGGGCCCATTGGACTTGCCGCAGGAGCCGTTCTGGCTTGGATCGCCACTGAATACAAAAACAGAAAACGCTACAGAAAGATCATAGACCTGTTGATGAACAGCGCAGACGACCTGGCCGACAAAGGCGAAGTAGATAAGGCCATGTCCATCTACGAAGACATCCTAAGATACGTACCCCACCCAGAACCTTCCGTCAAAGGCCGAATTCAGCTGAGAGAAGGTACCTGTCGCTATAACCAGTCCTTTGAAGGGGCAACCGAATCGAACCTGGAAAAATCCATACAATCCTACAAAGATGCCCTCAAAGTCTACGACACCCAAGACCACCCCGCAGAACACGCCCAAATCCAAAACCGTTTGGGTCAAGTTCATTTCCACCTCTCGCAAATAAAAGACGAAGGACCGAACTTGAGGCAGGCAATTTTCGCCTACGAAGAAGCACTAAAGTTTCAAACGCCTGGAAACCGGAGCCACGCCGAGATCGAAAACAACCTGGGCGACGCCTACAGTCGCCTTGCTGCCATCGGAAACGGTGAAGGATACCTGAACAAGGCAATTTCTGCCTACGAAGTCGCCTTGAAGTTCAGAACCATCAAAGACTACCCAGAAGATTACGCCCAAACCCAAAGCAGCCTGGGCCAAGCTTATGCTGCATTCTCAGTCACTTCAGCCCCAGAAAGCGATAGCAAAAGAGAGGAACTCCTCACAAAAGCAATCAAAGCTTACGAAGCAGTTCTCAACATTTGGACCTTGGAGGCCCAGCCTGAAAAGCACGCCGAAACCCAAAACAACCTTGGCGACGCCCACAGACTCCTGGCCCAAGTATTCGAAACCCAAGAAACTGATACCCCAGGACTAAACGCAGCCAGAAGGGTAACTGAGCTAGAAAATGCGGTCTCATCCTATGAAGAAGCTCTCAAGATCCGCACCCTCGAATCCGCCCCAGGCGAGTATGCAAAGACCCAAAGTAACCTGGGCCAGACTTACGCCCACCTTGCCGAGATCGGCGCGTCAGATCCAACAACGTCAGAAACTGCTGCCACCAGAAACCTGAAAAACGCCATCTCATCCTACGAAGAAGCCCTCAAAGTCCAAACCCTTGAGTCGGACCCAGAAGGATATGCCAAAACCCAAAATAACCTGGGCCAAGCATACCGCAGGCTCTCCGAGCACGAAAACCGAGAGGAAAACATGAACCGAGCCCTCAAGTCCTACGAAGAGGCCCTGAAGCCAAAAAGCGAAGACGCACCAACGAAGCCAAAAATGGGATTTCCACCCGCGATCGAAAAAACGGCGGAAGAATAGGCGGGGGCACGATGGCTCATGCCCTCATCTGTCTTCACTTACTTCATTTTACTCTCACAAAACTGGACCGCCCATATCCAGTTCGCCCAGTCGGCGCTCCAATCATTCGGAGAGCATCTGGACATAAACAATCCTTGGATCGTGACGATAATAGGCGGGACCATTGGCGCAGTCTTTGCAGGCATCGTAATATATTGTCTACTTGAACGCGAGAAGGATAAACGTGCTGAAAAGTCCGAGCAAGAAACGCATGCGCAAGCGAAAGAAAGGCTGGCAAGACAAATCGACGATGCGGACAGTCTGCTAGAATCTAAAAAATACAAAGAATCCCTGGCAAAATATAACACACTCTCAAAAGATGCACCAGACTCTGAAACATATGGTCACATCAAAGCTCATTCTGGAATCTGCCTCTTCAACCTGGCCATTCTAGGGCACAAAAAAGAGGACCGCTTAGAAAAAGCAGTTCAAACATATAAAGAAGCCCTTAAATCGTTTACTCTAAAAACATACCCCATGAATTATGCGACACCCCAGAACAATCTAGGAAACGCCTACCGTACCCTTTCTAAAGTTCGAGACAAGGAAAAGAACTTGGCAAAAGCGATCAACGCCTACGAAGAGTCTCTCAAGATTTATACTGTCGAGAGCTACCCCGTGAATTATGCGACACCCCAGAACAATCTAGGAATCACCTACAGTACCCTTTCCGAAGTTCGAGACAAGGAAAAGAACTTGGCAAAAGCGATCAACGCCTACGAAGAGTCTCTCAAGATTTATACTGTCGAGAGCTACCCCGTGAATTATGCGACAACCGTAACTACTCAGGTACCATGATCGACACCGGCAACCGTAATTCGCAAGACGTTTCTTCTGCCGTCGACTAAGTCTATTTTTTTAATTTGTGATCGGAAGATATCGTTTTTTGTTTTGGTATGGGTCTATGGTCAGATTACCCTGAACAACTAGAACCAGTACCCTCCGACCGGTTAGGGGTACCTGAGTAGTTACCGACAACCCAGAACAATCTAGGAAACGCCTACCGTACCCTTCCTGTAGTTCGAGACAAGGAAAAGAACTTGGCAAAAGCGATCAACGCCTACGAAGAGTCTCTCAAGATTTATACTGTCGAGAGCTACCCCGTGAATTATGCGACACCCCAGAACAATCTAGGAATCACCTACAGTACCCTTTCCGAAGTTCGAGACAAGGAAAAGAACTTGGCAAAAGCGATCAACGCCTACGGAGAGTCTCTCAAGATTTATACTGTCGAGAGCTACCCTCTCATCCACGAAATCGTAAAATCAAATCTCGATATCGCAAAAAATAGAACGCACTCAGATCACTTATAGAACGACCGGCCACGTTCCTATCCGAATGATCTGTCCCCGAATAGAACTTGGAATATTTGAGAGCTCCAGGTCTTTGATATAAGCACATGGCAACACGAGAAGCGAAGTTAACAGAATGCCTGGCGTCGGAATATCGGAAAAGAAAAGCAAAATCTCCAATCCGAAGAAGGCTAACACCGCAACGAAACTCGTCTCATATGACAAGCCAAACCCAAGACCTGCCCAGGTGATTATACCTGCCCAGAGCGACAAGACAAATGCATAGACGCAGCTCACTACAAATGCGAGAGCAAAACCCACATCTACCGCCCCACCAGCCTTCAAACTCTTGGATTGCATCCTCGAAATCACCCCTTATTGGATACGACAAACAGATCTGGCATAAATCGACCTAACACAAGTAGTGAGGCCATACTTCCAGCTACAGTTTAGTCTTATTTGTACCTCACCTCGCCGCCCAACTCGTCTTTTGCTCATCCCTCTTCAAGCCTCCCGCCATCGTCTTATCTTTCCAGCCCCAAACGTATCCTCTTGATGACTATGACTTCCAGCTATCTCCTCGATATCCAAAAGCACCACGAAGACCTCAAACCCCAAATAGTTGCAAGGCTCGAAGATTTCAGGCGAGTCTGGAACAAAGGCACCGACGAAGACCTCTTCGCCGAGCTTGCCTTTTGCCTTCTCACCCCTCAATCCCGAGCCAAAACCTGCTGGCCCGCCGTAGTCCGGCTCCGAAAAAAAGGCATGCTCTTCTCAGGAACTCCAAAAGAAGTCCTGGCCGAGCTTAACGGAATCCGATTCAAGGAACGAAAAGCCGAATACATCGTAACAGCTCGCAAGCAGTTCACAAAAGGCGATCAGATATCAATAAGGTCCGTTCTCACAGGGTTCAGCGACTCTGGCCGAGCAAGAGACTGGCTCGTCGAGAACGTCAAGGGCCTCGGCTACAAAGAATCCGGCCACTTCTTAAGAAACATCGGACTTGGGGAAAACCTCGCCATCCTCGATCGCCATATCCTCAAAAACCTGGTACTCATGGGCACCATCGAAGAGATCCCCAAATCTCTCACAAAGAAAAGGTACCTTGAAATCGAAAAGAAGATGGAAGACCTCTCCGCCAAAACGAAGATACCGATGAGCCACCTCGACCTTCTCCTCTGGTCCAAAGAAACCGGTGAGATCTTCAAGTAGATTCAAATAACCCCTGCCTCAACCCTCATCTTCTCGATCTCAAACCCCACGAAAAAGGAGTTTAGCCTAAAGTTCTGTCGGCTTCATCTCGACGTAATTTCTCAGGGCCCCCACCAAGTGCTGAGGCTCGCCGCACCCTGCCCCAACGAAGATCCTATTGCCCGAGTGTATCTTGCCGAATATCTGCCGCTCTGTCCAAAACTTCTCCGGCTAACGCTGCCTCAACTCCTCCGAGTCAGTCCCTTTCTGCTCCAAGCAAACAAGCCTCCCAACCGCAAAACAGCCGCCACTCGGCGGTCCTCGGCGCTTGGGTACAGGCAATGTGAGTACTGAGACTTATATTTTATTATATCATATTTTATGGTGACGATTGCAAACTGAGAATAAGTGAAACAAAGATGATCCGAAAATATTAAGTACGAATTAGTCATCTAACCATTGCAAAAAAGAGGTAGAATGCACACAGGAACTACCATACTGGATCGAATAATGGAATTATGACGAGAGAACAAAGCGAAGATACAAATAGAGACCATAACCCTAGCATTTGGTTGATGTTTCGTTGAAAATACGAAAACGCAGGCTCAATTTAGCTCGGGCAACAAAATCATTAGTTGAGAACCACGTTAAGGCCTTGCCGATAAATAAACTGGTCATATGAGTGCCGCGTAATTATCATATTGAATCCGAATCATGCCCCGCAGCTTGCTGCGGGGTGCGCTGTTTGACTATGCATTTGACTTTCAGGTCGCTCGTCAACTGCGTAACTCCTAGATCTATTGACCCACTCTATTTAAGTATTAACAGCCAATTAAGAAAGCAATGAATCCTAACCGTTGCAATCGTAACAATGGGGTTGTAACTACAGCATTACTATTGGCAGCTGGAAAGGGAAGTCGTCTTTATCCTCTGACACAAGACACACCGAAATGCCTCATAATGGTTCATGAGGCATCCATACTTGAACGACTTGTCACCAATTTGAATAAGCAAGGCTTCAAACGTCTTGTTGTGGTCGTAGGGTATCACGAAGAATGTATTCGTGCGTTTCTAGGAACACGGGCTGGCAGCATGACAATCGATTATATCTTCAGCCCTCTTTATGAGACAACCAATAACATCTATTCGCTCTGGATGGCCCGTGAAATTATCAATGAGCCGTTTCTGCTAGTTGAAAGTGATATTGTTTTTGACGTATCTCTTCTGGATGGCATGCGTTATCCTGACAGAATTGCCGTTGCACGCATGCAACCGTGGATGAATGGTTCCGCGGTCACAGTCGATCAATCCCAACAGGTTAAGCAATTTCAAACCGGTATTGCCGGGACTTGTGATGAGATCAGATACAAGACTGTTAATATTTACAGTTTTTCGCTCTCTTCATGGTATAGTATTACAGAAAGACTGGACCAGTACATTTCAGCCGGTAGAGTAAACGACTATTATGAAGCCGTATTTGCGGAAATGGTGGCAGATGGCAGTCTTTCTCTTGAAATTGTATCTTTTGACGGCAAGCCATGGTATGAAATAGACACAGTTGAGGATCTGGCAGAGGCTGAGAAATTATTTTCGGCAGATAGATATGAAACAAAAATTCATTCCAATATCATGCAGCATGCCACGGGGATATCAAGACCGTCTTTTCAACATACTAAGAGCATGGGGAAGGAAACAGTCACTCGTCCACGTTCCAGATTAAAGTCATTGCCTCAGTCAAATTCTTTAAGTTTAAAGCGGATTCGTGAGGCTAACATCCAAGAAAACGAAGTATCACCCAAAAACAAATCAAGAGGAAGAACGCATGACACAGTATAATTATGTGACTCAATCTGAAAAATATGATTTCATTGCAGGACAGCATGGTGGTTACCATCGTCATGAGTTTATAGATCATTCTTATCTTTACAATCTATACTTCCCGCCAGAGGCAATTTTTACAATCTTTAAAAATCACATTCATGACCTTGTCCTCAACTATCCGGTTGCACAGGATGCTCTTGCCGGTCTTATAGGTAATTTGATCCATCAGCCTGCTGAACGAGTCGTTGTAGGAAACGGCGCAGCCGAACTTATCAAAATTATATCCGGCCATATATCCCGCAAGTTGATCATTCCAGTGCCCTCATTTAATGAATATGCGAATGCTGCGCCGGCAGGCCAGGTAGTCCAATTTCCTCTTGAATGTCCATCTTTTCAACTGGATGTAGATAAGTTTGCTGCTGAAGCGATCAGGGTTAAAGCAGATATTGCGGTTGTGGTATCACCTAATAATCCAACATCTATGCTGGTTCCTAAGTCCGACCTAATAAATCTCGCACAAAAACTTGCAGATCATGACTGCATGCTGATCGTCGATGAATCCTTCATGGATTTTGCACATAATCTGGATCAAACAACTTTGGAACATGAACTCGAACGTCATCCAAATATAGCGATCCTTAAAAGCATGAGCAAAGCCTATGGTATCTGCGGTCTCAGGATCGGTTATATGTTAACTGCAAATTTGGCATTTGCTGAAGCTGTAAGAAAAGGCGTACATATATGGAATATTAACGGATTTGCCGAAGAGTTTCTGCGGGTTTTGCCCGATTACAGACAAGAGTTTGCCGAAAGCTGTAAACAGGTACGGCTTGACAGGGACAATCTATATAAAAACCTGTGTGCGATTCAGGGAATGACTGTTTACAAACCCGATGCAAACTTTGTATTCTGCCGCCTCCCGGATTACGCACAAAGTGGCCCCGAAGTCACGCGGAGATTGTTTATTGAGCATAACATGTACATAAAACACCTCCAAGACAAAACTCTACCGGATTCTGACCGTTATATTCGTATTGCCAGCCGCACTGAAACAGAAAATTGCAAATTAGTTGAAGCATTGGGAGATATCATTGATTCGGATAGAGCGGGAGTAGTATCCTGATGAAAGATTTGCAACGTCAACAATCACATCAGACTGGAATGATTACTTTCGCCCGAGACCTTCCAAATATCTGTTCGCTTGCAGGGCTGCTATGCGCAGTCTTTAGTATATACTATGCCATATTAGGGAATTTCCCGGTTGCGATAATCGGAATGATCTGGGCTGTTTTTTTGGACTGGGGAGACGGAATCATTGCCCGTCGGATGAAGGGACGGACAGATGAATACCGAGCTTTCGGAGGACAGCTTGATTCATTGATAGACATTATAAGTTTTGGAATTTGCCCTGCTGTTTTTCTCTTGAGCTATGGACAATTCAATCCATGGTTCTTGCTCGGAGCGTTCGTGATTGTCGCTACCAGCGCAATACGGTTGAGTTATTTCAATGTATTCGGCCTGATTGATGATTCGACATACATGGGATTGGCACTTGACAACAATGTCATTGTTCTTGCTGTTGTCTTTTTGTTTGAAAGTTTTTTCAGCCAGCCGATTTTTTCAGTCATTATATATGCGATGTTGATGTTGATGGCAGTCTTTAATTTAGCACCAGTACGAACGCCGAAGTTTACTGGAAGGTGGTTTTATGTCCTCTTGGTTTATGTTCTGGGATTGACAGCCATTTATAGCTGGATATTGTGGAGCAAATATCAATAAAATTGAAGCAATTGTTAACTGGAAAGTGGGAACACAATATATGTTAGGACTTACGCAGTTGAACAAAAAAACAGTAGCATGAAGCACCAAACTGTCTAAAGCATAATCTTCTTGACAGGCTCTCATGTGCTTGGTTTTAACTACCAAGTGCGTAACTCCTAATATGTATGACTACCTGTCACTCAGGAAATGTATCTCAGACAATGACAATGAGTTAATTATTTACGGCACCGATAATTTTTCACAGTTCTCGCGCCGGGATGCATCTGTTAATTGGTAGGCGAAAATTATGGCGTTTTTAGCTCATTTTATCGAGTACCCCTCAGCAGAGCTGCAGGACCAATTTAAACACATACGATGGAGTTAGTGACGATTGGATCTTTGAACAATCGTCCCCCAACTTCCGCCAAACTTCATCTTCAGCTCGTACACCCCTTCGTCCCTCGTCTTCTCGATGTCGAAACCCATCCGCTCGAAAAGCCGCAACATCGAACGATTATCGAAAAAAACCTCGGCCGTGAACCCAAGAAGCCCCTGCCTCTTCGCTAAATATGTGAGATACGAGAGAAGCTCCCCACCTATTCCCTTCTCTTGATAGGCATCCCTCACGACCAAAGCGACCTCTGCCGTGTGCAGATCCTCGTTTACGTAATACTAGTGTCGCAACAAATTAATTTTGAGGTTTCAGGATACTCTGACTATCAACTCATGTCAAAACCAAAAACAACGTCTTTCGATGGTTGATGTTGATTATGGATGCCTGAATGATTTGCCTAACAACTAATTTTCCCCGACACTAGCCCACACCAGCAATCTTCTCTCGCCCGCTCTTTGAATCCTCAACGACCGCCAGACATCCAAAGCAGTCAACGGCAACGCAAGAATCGTCTTTCCGCCCGAAGCGAGCACCGCTCCTCGCATGAAATCAGCCTGGCCTCCGATCCCGCTGTAATGAGCACCCCCAAGCGACTCGGCCGTGGCCTGACCAGATAGATCGATCTCAAGAGCGCTGTTTATCGCCGTCATCTTCCTGTTCTGCGCAATGACTAGTGGACTGTTCGTGTAATCAATCGATCGAAACTCAACCTGAGGATTTTCGTCCAAGTACTCGTAAGTCTCACGGGTTCCCATGCAAAAAGAAGGAACGGTCTTTCCTCGATCAATCGTCTTTTGGGAGTTATCCACAACGCCAGACTTCATCAACTCCGCAATGCCGTCGGTGAACAGCTCAGTATGAACGCCCAGATGCTTTTTGCCGCCAAAGTTTGAAAGAATCGCATTCGGAACGCTCCCGTACTCCACCTGTATCGTGGACCCGTTCTCAACGATCCTGGCAACGTATCCTCCGATCCGCTGGGCGATATCACCTGGAACTTCGTCCCGATACACAAGCAGCGGCTCGTTATAAGGCACCAGATAATCCACATCCTCGACGCTTATGAACCCGTCACCATGAACTCTCGGCATGAACGAGTTGACCTGAGCGACCACGATCGATGCCGCCTCAGTTGCCGCCTTGACGATATCCACGCTGATTCCAAGGCTCATGTACCCGTGCTTGTCAGGCGGCGAGGTCTGTATCAGGGCCACATCTATCGGGATCGACCCTTTCCGAAAGAGGCCCGGAACTTCAGATAGGAATATCGGCGTGTAATCAGCAGCTCCCCGATTCACAGCACCCCGAGAGCTAGAGCCCACAAAAAAAGAGTTTAGCCTGAAGTTCTGCCGAAACTTCTCTTCAGCACAGGGCGCAACCCCCAGCGTCCAGACATGAAGGACCTCTGTATCGAAAAGCTCTGTCGGCTTCATCTCGACGTAGTCTCTCAGGGCCCCCACCAGGTGCTGAGGCTCGCCGCACCCTGTCCCCCCCACAAAGATCCTATCGCCCGGGTGTATCCGGCCGAATATCTGCCGCTCAGTCCAAAACTTATCCGGATAACGCCGCCTCAACTCCTCCCAATCGGTCCCTTTCTGCTCCAAGCAAACAAGCCTCCCAACCGCAAAAAGCCACCAGCAGGCGGCCCCTGAGTACAGGTATGCAAGCACTGGGATTTATATTTTATTATCTCTACTTTCCAAGTTTTGGTTTTTGCATACATCTACTAGATTGTAAGCCGAATTAATGCTATTTTTATCGGAATATGTGCGACGTATTTAATTCCATATGGTTCTCGTATTATGCGAGACGCAAGGGTAGTTTATAAGCTGGGCGTGACCGAGGGAAAACTTAGAAAGTAGAGTTATTATGTCATATTTTAGGGTGATAAATAACATACATAGCACTATGCAGAAAATTATTTATACAAAATCATGGCTAGCAATATTCATGGCCAAAAAATCGGTTGCATTAGCGTATCTCACTATAATCTTATGCATATGGCCAATTAATGTGTGCCTCGCACAAGATCCTAGTGAAATGATCAGTTTTCTATTTGGTGGTGAAGCAGAAGCACTTGTTGAAGGTGCCCAACTTTTTGGAGAAACGATCATTAAAGGTCATAATTGTGACGAAGCAGTTAATTCATACAACGATGCCAAATATTATTACGAACATGGACAATATATATTAGCACTAAAAGCTATTAACGAATCAACAAACTGCTGGGAAAGTGCAGGATTCTTCAGCGAATACGACATCGTTTATACCATCGGTCCAGACGATTCGTGGGGGTTGAAGGGCGAGATCTTAAACAAAATAAGTCGATGGGAAGAAGCTATCGATTGTTGCAACAATGCTTTGGACCTAAACTACGAGAATGCATATGCTTGGGCAATTATGGGTGATGCCTTCTTCAACCTCAAATTATACCAAAAATCAATTGAATGTTATGATAGTGTAATCACTATAGACTCATCGTATGGATACGCATATCTCAGGAAACTTGATGCACAAAAAGCATTAGAAGACAACACTCACAGCAAAGACGAAACTACGGTTACTATGTACAGCCTACCAGAGAGCACAACTATAAGAATCGAAGGTGGAACAGGCTACGGAGGCAGTAGCTTCTCAATGAACAACCAATATATGCCCAACAGCAACACTGGTTCGGAAGACGTCGTTTCAGAAAGCAGAACTGTAGATACGTTCAACAGTATAAAACTTATACTACCTGGTAACCTTTACTTAACACAAGACACACAACAACGATTGATAGTTGAAGGTGAAGGAAATATCCTCAAAATGTTGACCACAAATGTGGTAGATGACCAGTTAATTATTAAAACTGAAGGATTCACTAGTCCCACAAAGCCGGTCAACGTCTACGTATCAACAGGAGACATAAAGAAATTAAACATAATATCAGGAAACATAATTGGCCAATCACTTATAAGATCTGACACACTCGAAGTGGACATAACCGGTTCAGGATCATCGAATTTGAATCTGAATGTTCGCGAACTCGACACATCTATATCTAGCTCAGGGTGTTTAAACCTAAAAGGGACTGCTAATGTCCACAATTCTGCACTTAGTGGATCTGGAAATATAAACGCGTTCGAACTTATGACGAAAACAACTAACTTAAATGTCCTGGGCTCCGGGATCGCCCAAGTATACGCATTTGGGAAGCTCAACATCAAAATGACAGGAAGCGGTATAGTTTACTACAAAGGCGATGCTGACGTAAGCAAATCTATAACCGGCACTGGAAATATCAAAAAAGTATGACAAATATCTGGCTCAAACCCACAAAAAGAAAGGGAGTTCCTTCAGCTCCTTTTCCCTTCCACGCCAAACTTCATCTTCAGCTCGTACACCCCTTCGTCCCTCGTCTTCTCGATGTCGAAACCCATCCGCTCGAAAAGCCGTAACATCGAACGATTATCAAACAGAACCTCGGCTGTGAACCCAAGAAGACCCTGCCTCTTCGCTAAATATGTGAGATACGAGAGAAGCTCCCCTCCTATTCCCTTCTCTTGATATACATCCCTCACGACCAAAGCCACCTCGGCCATGTGCATATCCCTATTGGGGCTGTACTGCCCAACCCCAACTATTTCATCTCGCTCACTCTCCGGATCCTCGACCACTGCTAAGATCACCATGTCCCGAGTGTAATCGATCACCACAAAATTCTGCCTCATCTTGTGAGGAACGTTCCTCCTTGCCGAGATGAACCTAGAATACATGCTCTCGTCCGAAAGCGAATAGAAAAACTCCTTGATCAAAGACTCGTCAGTTATCTTAACAGGCCTCAAAAATATATCCTGCCCCATCCTAGTCGTCCTGTGAACCTCCAACAGATCCGGATACTCGCCACCCTTCCCAGGAATGAACGCCTGATCCTTGTAAATCACCCCTAACCTCTTCGCTTCATCGACGAGCCACGGCCGAAAATCAGGATGAGCGATCGAAATTAAGTCCATCGCTCGCTCTCTTACGTTCTTTCCGTGAAGATAAGCAATCCCATATTCTGTCACCACATAATGAACGTCGCCCCTCGTCAACGTCACCCCTGCCCCAGGAAGAAGCGTTGGAACTATCCTCGAAACCTTGCCGCTCAAAGCAGTCGAGGGCAAGGCCAATATGGCCTTCCCTTGAGGTGCCAAAACCGCCCCCCGCATGAAATCGGCCTGACCTCCAATCCCACTGTAAAAGGTGGCACCAAGCGACTCGGCCGTAGCTTGACCTGTAAGATCCACTTCCATCGCGCTGTTGATCGCCACCATCCCCTTGATCTTTGACATGATCAAAGGATTGTTCGTGTAATCGATCGTCTTGAACTCAACCGACGGATTGTCATGAAGGTAACTGTAAGTATCTCTCTTTCCCATGCAGAAAGCCGCAACAGTCTTTCCTCGATCAATCGTCTTTCTGGAATTGTCCACAACCCCAGCCTTCATCAACTCCACAATCCCATCGGTCAGAAGCTCGGTATGAACTCCCAAATGCTTTTTCCCGCGCAGGTGAGACAAAAGCGCATTCGGCGCATAACCATAACCAACCTGAATGGTCGACCCGTCCTCGACAATCCTTGCCACATAATCCGCGATCCTCTGAGCCGTATCGCTTATCGACTCAGGATCGTACTCGAGAAGCGGCTCGTCATATGGCAACACGAAGTCCACATCCTCGATGTTTATGAACCCGTCACCGTGAATCCTCGGCATGAACGAGTTAACCTGCGCAACCACTACAGACGCCTTCTCGATCGCAGCCTTGGCAATATCCACGCTTATCCCAAGGCTCATGTAACCGTGCTCATCTAGAGGTGAAGTCTGGACCAAAGCCACATCTATCGGCGTGATCTCTTTGTAAAAGAGATCCGGAACCTGCGAAAGAAATACGGGCGTGTAGTCTGCTGCACCTCGGTTTACAGCATTCCTGGTGCTCTCGCCCACAAAGAACGAATCGAGCCTGAAATTCTTCTGCAAAGTCTCGTCAGTGTAAGGCGCAATCCCAAGCGTCCAGACGTGAATCAATTCGGTCTCAAAGAACGCCTTGGGGTTCTTCCTCACGTGATCCACCAAAGCTCTCAGCAAATATTGAGGCTCACCACATCCCGTCCCGATAAATATCCGATCACCCGGATGAATGTGGCCGAATATCCCCCTTTCAGACAAAAACTTCTCCGGCCAAACCTTCCGCACATCCTCATAACCCTGACCACAATCGCCTGATCCCATATATTTCCCCCCGCCCTACATCATAATAACGACTCTAAACCACAACGCATCTACGCCAAAGATCCTTTCATCCCAACAACTCGAACGACTTACCCGACCCTCTAAACTCCTAAGCCTCAAATATCCTCCTCCAATAGGACAAACGCCCTCCATAAGCCCGCTGAAATAAGTCTATGCTCTCTGAACTTCCAACCACTGCCAAAAGATCCCCTGCCCTCACAACCGTACCTGGATTCACATCCAAAAGACCCACACCATCTCTCTCGATGGCCACCACCGTGCAGCCAACCCTCTCAGAAAGGTACAAACCACCCAACGCCTTGCCAGAAAGAGCATCCGACCTTTGCCCCACCCGAAACTGTATAAGCTCCAAATCTTCGTAAATCATCGCCAGTTGCTCGTCTCTGTCCTCAGCGATCCTGACTAAAATGTGACTTGCAACGATCGGAACCGTGGCTACATAATCAGCACCTGCTCTGTAAAGTTTCTCAGAAGATCGAACGTGATTGGCCCGAGCCAAAATGAAAGCACTACGATTAAGACTCCTTGCAAGAAGCGTCGAAAAGACAACGTTGGTGTCGTCGTTCAACATGATCAATATCCCCGCAGCGTCCCTTACCCCTGCTTTCTCCAATACCTCCTCAGAAGTCCCATCACCTACCACCTGCTGATCACACACATCACAAATTTCACGCAGATCCACCACCACCGGCTTGATCCCCTTTTCAGAGAGAACGTTGAATATACGACGCCCAACATCTCCATACCCTATGATTATCAGGCGACCCCTCTTCGGCGTACCCATGGCCAACTCTCTTAACTTGTTCAAAGGCCCAAGCTCTCCTACCGCCATTAAGACAGAATTGGACCTGATCTCCTCTTGACCCGGCGAAGAGACGAACCGCCCCCGCTGCCAAATCCCCCTCACATTGGCACCAGTACCCTTCAAAAGCTCGTCATTCACCTTGCGACTGATCAGAGGACTTCCTGGATATATCGGAAGCTCTACCAACAGCCCCCCAAAAAGCTTGAACGCCCCCGGAAATACTCCGCTCCTGGATGGCGATATTATCTGGGCGATGAAGTTTCCAAGAAGCATCTTTGGAGATATTGTCCTTGAAGCTCCAGCATAGCTGAGGAACCTTGCCCTCGCCACATCTTCAGCCAAAGCCACCACCTCGATCCCCGATATCTCCCTTACCGTGAGAATTATGTCTGCATTCAGCTCATCCCTCTCATTTGCAATCACGAGTCGGGCCGTCCGGATATTGGCGTTAAGGAGCACCTCCTTTTCTGAAGGATCGCCCCAGACCGTAGAATACTTCTGATAAATCCCCCTAGCAATGTCGTACCTTCTCTCGACCACGACAAAAGGTACCCCTTGCCGTTTGAGATTCTCAGTGAGAGTCTCGACAACTGGATTGTATCCACATATTATGATATGATCTTTCATTTTCGGAGGTGCTTTGGTGGGCAAAATCCTGCCCATGCTCTCGATCCACGGTGTGACGATGACTGGCAAAACAACTGCAAATAGTATCATGATGCCCGATACGCTGACCAACATGCTAAAAATCCTGCCAATGGAACTGTAGAATATGACCTCCCCATATCCTACCGTCGTCATCGTTATTACTACCCAATAGATCGCAGTCATCAGGTCCGCATTCTCCACCTGTCCCTCATGACCCATCAAAAACACAAAGATCACGCTGTAAACCACAATGGGGGCCGCAACACCGATGACAACCCTAACGATCCTGGACATCAAGAATAGACCACTCCAGATGAAATTACGCTGGTATCTCTTAAAAAGATTCTGACGTTTTGTCCAAGTTGCTCAAAAACGCTTCCACCTTCTGGCCCAACTGGGATCGAACGCACTCACTCGCACCTGCTAGGATCATGGCAGCTCCATTCCAATGTCCACATTCCAATCCTGCCTTGCTAAAATCAAGGTCGAAAACCTCAAAATCACAATCAGGTCTCGGCACATTCTTCATGCCTTCCATGTACCAGCAAAGCACCACCCAGCCACTACCAACAGCTTTGCATATCAAATCCTCTGCCCTGCTTGAATCGTCACCATCAATGTAAGGAGAGTCGATATGCAAAAGGGCCAGCTTATCCTCGCCCAAAAGCGACCTCGCACCCAGAAAACCATCACCTAGATGGAAATGAACCTCTTGCCCGTAACGAGCTCATTCTCCTCCAACTCTTGGATCCACGTCCCAAAGCTTGGCTCTTATGCCCAACCCACGAAGTCTTGAAAGTTCCAACACAAGGGCTGCCGATCCCAAGTACTACTCAAGACCACACGGGTTTAAAGCTCTTAATATGTCAAAATATATAAATTCAGTCATGCCCTGCGACCGGAAACGACCTATGCCACCATTCCACTCGCCACGTTGACCCAAACTGTATAGCGGATAGCCCGCGTGACTCTCCACATAAGTCCAACCCTTTTCGAGAACAAGGTCTGCCACTTCTAGGAGAACGAAATGCTTCCACAAATCCCCCGCATTCCCAACATGATCTCTGTGGTCATAACCCATCAGACAGATGATATGCAACTGAAAACACTTCAACTTGACGACATATATGAACTTCAGAATTATTACATAACTATTATTACACAATAGTCTGTTAGCTACTGAGGGGTGCCGATAGGTATTTATCTCAGTAATTTATAACCCAGTGAATAGATGTGTGTGGGGCTAGGATTTACGATAGCCATGCCAGCGATCCTGACACAAGGGTTCAAGGTGAATACAAATATGATTACAATAACATGTATGATTGCAGTGATGTATATGGTACTTGGAGGGGCCGCTGGCGTGGGGGGCCTGTATGCCTGGCCCTCTTTAGTGCTGTTGAAGTGACTTTCGGCATGGCTTAAGTAAATTCGATATCCACGTCAAGCTGGTTCATGGGGGTTCAAATCCCCCACTCCACACCTAAATTTCGTTTATGATCCTAATTTTTCTAAACTTCCACGTTGACTAAGGGCCCGCGAAGAAATAACCTTGTCATATGAATGATGCGTAATTATTATACTGAACCTGCCTCATATTGGTTTCATATAATGGCTTTACACGTTTATGTGCAAGTTATTTCTCTACGGACCCAAATAGGGCCCTTCCCCCGCCGTCTAGGAAAGGAAGGAATACTAAGAACTGATGTTCAGTTCAAAATGTTAGACAACCGAGCCAAAAGCAATATATCAGATCGCATCAAGAGCCAGACCCGATCCAATTCAGATGGGAGCACTCGATTGTGATCACGTCGTGAGAGGATTCAGTGTAGAGGACGAGGCCGGAAATGGGTCCTATAACGCATGAGGTCCAAAAAGCCGGTCAGATAGTCTTCTTGTGCTTCTTGGCTCAGGTCCAGAAACTCGGGAACGTCGGACCAGAGATCTTTTTTCCCGGCGAGCCGGTCCAGGAGTCTGTAGGGCACCATGAGACGGCCCACGTCTTCGAGGTTCTGCTGGTTTCGTCTTGGGGAGGTGCCAAGCTCCATTACGGCGTTGAAGAGTAGGTATTCTTTGAAGGCGTCGTCTTCTGCCCTACTTGATCCCACTGAAAACTCAAGGTCGCCAGAGGACTTGGAGTAACTTGGCATCGCGTCTTCCCGCTTGAGTAGATCGAATATCTCCTGACCGACCTCGATGAGCTCGACCGGCTCTTCTGCCTCTTCTAGAGTCCTGTAGAGGCCGCGCCTGAAGTGGAGCCGTTTTTGGATGTTGTTCATGTGGGAGGCTTAGAGAGCGGTGTCCTGCCGGTTGTCGCTGAAGACCAGGATCTTTCTTTCGCCTTCGGGAAGGGAGTTTAGGTTGTGGGAAACCAAAACGTCAGTTGCGGTGGACCTGCCCACAGTTCCAAAGGAGAAAAGCTTGTTGAACTCTCGGGATCTTCGATCGTAGAAGATTCCGCAGCTGTCTGAGGGGCAGAAGAGGAAGGGGTGGGGCAGTACTCTGCCTCTTCGAGCTCCACGAACTCCCGGCGTTCTTTCCTGATGGCGCCAGTGGGCGTTTGCCACTGGTCTGGGGGAGGCGTCGCCTCCGGGTCGTACTTTCCAACGAATATGTAGGCAGGCTCGCCCTCGACGTCCAGATCGTCCATGTCCCGGGGCCGGAGGGTTCCGTCTGACCCGATCGAGACGCTGTAGTACTCTTGACCGCAGGCCCTGCAGAAGACGAGAGGGAAGGTGATCCTGGTCTTGTTCTCTTTCGAGCAGTCGGGACAGATGACCTCGCCGACGTCGTTCAGGTGAGGCGCCTTCGGGCTGATGCAGCTTTTGATTCCACCGCCCTGGCTGAAGAAGGCGTGGATCTTGGGCACGGAGCCGGGCCTGGATCCTGCCGCGGTCCTCGATCTCGGTGTTCATACCGGCGAGGAGCACGACCTTGATCTCGATAAGAGAGGCCTCTTTTGAAGAGTCGGGCCTGACCGTCTTTTGGTAGGCCTTGGCCAGGTCGTCCAGGTTCATGGAGTTGGAGTTTCTGAGGAGCTGGTCTTCCAGGAACTGGACGACCAATAGCTCGCCCAGAAGCTTGCCCATGCTGATTTTCGATGCCTGATCTTTGGAAAGTTTCCGGCCGGAGAGTGCCTCGACCAGGGCGATTGTCTTGTGCATCAAAATGCTAGATGCCCCTGACTTTCAGTCGGGGGAGTAGTCACCC
>CAYWZG010000011.1:0-31316 GCA_964462795.1 uncultured Methanotrichaceae archaeon | reverse complement strand
GGTGAGAACCGATTAGTGCTATCTAATCGGTTCTTGACTATAAATTCTTTCGTATCGGCCCCCGATCTTGTAAAACTCCTCGATCGGGGATCTGGTCAACCAGGGCACATTACATGCCCGTCACTTTAGTGGCGGGTAGTTGATCGCTATCATAGGTGATCGGGATGCTTATGTCGTCCCAGAGGAAGTCATGATCCTTGGTGTAGTTGTTTACGTGGCCCGACAAGATGAACCCATTGGGGATTATAATCAGCCTTCCAGTCGCCTGGTCGCCCGACATCCACTCGCCCATCTCCATTAGGGTGGTGTAGAGGATGTCTATGTCGATTACATCCCCCCGTTTGGAATTGATCTCGATTCGGTCCCCAACGCGATAGATCCCTGTGACGAAGATGATTATTCCTCCAACAAAGTTCTTGAACAGGTCCTGGAGGGAGACGGCAAGTCCTGCCGCTATGATCCCGTAAGATACGAGGAGGTTTTGGGTGCTATCTACCCAGATGTTGATCACCACTGCGACCAGGAACACAAGATAAAGGATCGAAACCGTCCTTTTGAAGGAATACCTGGCCTTGGACGCTTTTATCCTCTTTGTCACCAGATCTTCAAAGAGGTGTTTGAATACCAGGTGAACGATTGCCAAGGCGACCGCGGTAGTAGAAGACTTTTTGCAGATCGATGTTGGGAAATGATTGATTGGCGAGCCAGAGAACTGCCGCCAATAGGACGAGGGATATGAAGGTGGCAAAACGTCTAAGGTGGGCGAAGCTCTTTGGCATGCGATGAATATATATCCCAGCTAGCCTTAAATATTTTATCGCAACAATCACGACATTAAGGAGTGAGACAAAATCGTCCTTCGGACAATCATAATTTAATGTAAATAGTCTAATACACAACTTGAGTATCACAAACAGAACATAAATATACCCTTCCGGAAGGCGAAAGGAGGGACACCAGAATGTACAAGAGAGATGCGATTAAGAGAAAAGCAAAAGGTGGGGTCCTGGCGACTTTGGGCTATCTGCTCTCGCCGTTATCGTGGTGGAACGACGCTTTCATAAATCTCCCGATAGCTTACGCCTTTGCTTATCTTGCAGCCTACATCTCCAAAGATCTGTTCCTTCCAGCCTTGGTTATCGGATACTGGATCTCTAACATTTTTGGCCTGATATTGCTCCATAGGGGCGCATCTGATGTCCTTTCAGAGAAGGGCCGCAAGGGTAACTGGCATTCGAAAAAGGATCTTTTAAGGGATTTTCAGGTCTCGATATTTTACACAATCATAGTGGTGATCCTCGTGACAAAGGGTGTCCTCAAAGTGCCTTTTCATCTTCCCTGAGTGCCTGGTCGAAAGAAAATTCCGCACGTTTATTCTTGACTACAATCTAGATATGAGACTATTCCACGTCGCTGATCTCAAATAGATACGCACCAAGGCCGAGGGCGCCTGCACAGCATATCGTTAGAATCACGAGGTCGAAGGCCAGAGAAAAAGAGCTTGCGCCCACTAGCGCACCTCTCAGGCCGTCCACGCCATAGGTCAACGGATCGAGATAAGAGAGGCTCCGAAGCCAAGGCGGCAGGTTCTCGATGGGAAAGAGGGCTCCAGAGAGAAGGAATAAGGGAAAGACCATGAAGTTCATGATCAGGGAAAAGCCCGACATATCTTTCATCCGCGATGCGAAGGCAAGGCCCAAGCTGTTGAATGTGGTGGCGATCAGGACCATGAAGACGAGGGAAAGAAGGAAGCCCCAGACGCCTGAGATTCTCATGCCCATGATCATTCCTGGAATCAGTATGATGAGCCCTTGCATCACCGCAGTGGTCACGCCTCCTGCAGTTCGGCCAATGACGATGGAAAGCCTCGATACTGGTGCTACCATAATCTCTCGCAAGAAACCAAATTCTCGATCCCAGAGCATGGAAAGGCCCCCAAAGGTCGAAGAGAATAGTAGGGACATTCCGATGATTCCTGGAGCAAGGAAGCTTATGTAATCTACGCCTTCTGGGATTTCTGGCATCATCGCGCCCCGAAACCCAAACCCCAGGAATGCGAGGAAGAAGAAGGGCGGAGCTAAGGACCCAAAGACTCTGCTCTTCAGCCTGAAAAACCTGATCATCTCCCGAAGCCACAAACTGTAGACCGCATAGAGGTTCACTCTAGCCATTTATCGACCTCCAACTCTTAACACCCTCGTTTAATGCCTAATGCCTCTTGGTTCGCATCCTGCTTTGGACCGCAACCATCCTGCCAGATCCTGCAGACTCGGCCTTTCGGATCTTCTTTCCGGTGAACTTGAGGAAAACGTCTTCTAAAGTGGGCTCGTGCATGCTCACCGACCTAATCGTTACGCCTGCTTTGGAGGCTTGAAGGACTATTTCTGGTATCCGGGACTCGCCGTGGTCCACGCTCAGGTTGAGGATATTTTCAGATTGATCTATAGAGCTTATCCATTCCTGCCCTGAGAACGTCTGTATCAATCGATCCTCTAGACCGTCTTCTATCTCCAAGGTTATGACGTCTGCGCCTATCAAGTCTTTCAAGTTTTCAGGGGTGTCTTGGGCCACGATCTGGCCCTGGTCGATTATCGCAACCCGATCGCAGAGGTGGTCTGCTTCTTCCATGTAGTGAGTCGTGAGAACGACGGTAACTTCGTCTTCCCGGTTCATCTTCTGGATATAAGCCCAGATGTGTCTTCGGGTCTGGGCGTCGAGACCAAGGGTGGGTTCGTCCAGGAAAAGGACGTGAGGGTGGTGCATGAGCCCTCTTGCGATCTCAAGCCTTCGCTGCATTCCTCCAGAGTAATCTTCCATCAGGACGTTGGCCTTATCTCTCAGGTCGACCAGATCGAGGACATCTTCGACCCTAGCCTCGCGCGTCTTTTTGTTCATGCCGTACATCCGGCCGTGAAAGTCCAGGTTCTCGCGGCCGGTGAGCTGACTGTCGACGCTTGGATCCTGAAAGACGACGCCGATCGAGTTTCTGACAGCGTCTCTCTCTTTCATTATGTCGTGGCCCCACACCTGGGCGCCTCCCGCCGTCGGCCTGAGCATCGTCGTGAGCATCTTGATTATGGTGCTTTTACCGGCCCCGTTTGGGCCCAGGAGGCCGAACAGTTCTCCTTGCTCGATTTTGAGGTCTACCCCATCCACGGCGGTAAAGTCGCCAAACCTCATAGTAAGAGACCCAGCTTCAATCGCTGCCCTGTCCATGAGAGGGGATGATTGAGGGGGGTGTTTATAGGTTTAGCGTCTAGCTGTGAAATCTGGGATCGAAAAAGACTTTTGGATCGTTTATGCAGTTCTCAAGTGTTGACGCTCAATACCTGGCATCCATTACGTCAAAATCGGCCGTCCTTTGCTGTAGGCAGATTCGATTTTCATACCTGCCCACCGATTTGCAATAAACGATGGCCCCGGCCAGTGCCGGGACCCTGTGATATATCCAAGTTATCTTCTCGACTTTATCTTTCGACCACCATCACGACCTTCTCCAAAGTTCCGTTGAACTCGAAGGGGCTCTTGTAGCTCTCGCTTACAGGTGTCTGTGGATCCTTGCCGATTTCAAGTCCCTCCTCGAATGAGTAACGTCTCGGCACAACCCTGGGCATAGCCACATGTCCTTGCTCCTTATCGTTGATGAAGAGCGTGCCTTCTCCCTGGTAAGGCCCAGTCTTGTTAAAGGCAAAGCCGAGTGTGGCAGGTCCTGTTGGCACCTCTTCCTCAGATGTGATGATGTAGTGCCTCAGGTCGAGGAGGTTATAGTCGTATACGAGATGATCGTCCAAAACGTATAGCGACAGGCCTGCGAACCGACCTCCTACTGAGAAGAGGACGCCGTCAGCCCCGGCCTTTGGGATATCCACGTATGCTGTTATGGTGTAGGAGCTATTGTGTGTGTCGGGGATATCCGGCTCCATGATCTTCTCCACCCCGGGCTTGAAGGTGAAGGTCCCTGTATTTGGAACTGAATCGTAGCGGGCCCCTACGCGGTCGTCTAAGGGAAGCACGTTGTACTTGCTGGCTTCCACCCACCAGCGCTCTTGCATCTCTTCGAGCTTCTCGGGATACACCTCTGCAAGGTCATGGGACTCTGAGACGTCTTCTGAGAGGTTATACAGCTCCCAGACGTCATCATTGAAGTTCCCGCCGGTGTTTACGTGATGGAAAGCTACAGCTTTCCAGCCGTCGTACCAGAGGCCCCTGGTCCCCATCATCTCAAAGTACTGGACCGTTTTATGGGTAGTTTCATCGGGGTTGTCGAATGTATAGGCCATGCTTGTTCCTTCGACGGGCTTTTGAGGTACGCCTCTGTAAACCTCGGGCGCCTGCATGTCCAATACTTCCAAGACAGTCGGAACTATGTCGATGACGTGGCAGAACTGGGTGCGTATGCTTCCTCTATCCTCTACCCCCGCGGGCCAGTGTATGATCAACGGATCGTGTACTCCGCCTTGGTGGGCTGTCCACTTGTAAATCCTGTTGGGCGTGTTGTCAGCCATTGCCCATCCCAGCGGATAGCTCGGATAGGTAGTGGGTCCACCCATATCGTCGAGCTTTGTCAGCATCGTGCTTATGTTGGACGCTGGAATATAGTTCTCCAGGAATCCTGAAGAATCCCCGCCTTCTGACATCCCATTGGACCATAGCACTGCATTGGTATAGCCGTTGGCATCGCCCTCTGGAGACGCCCCGTTATCTGAAATCACTACGATCATGGTATTGTTGAGCTGCCCGCTCTCTTCCAGGTAATCGATGAACCTGCCTATCTGCTCATCGGTGTAATCGATGTACCCAGCGTGGACCTCGGCCAGGCGTGCGTATACCTTCTTCTCATCCTCTGAACGTTTGTCCCATGCCTTAACGTATGGGTCCCTCGGAGGAAGTTCGGTGTTCTCGGGCACTATCCCAAAGGCCTTCTGCCGGGCGAGTGTCTCATTTCTGACGGCATCCCACCCTTGGTCGAATCTCCCCTCGTATTTATCGATGCACTCTTTGGGCGCATGGAGTGGCCAGTGGCCAGCGCCAAAGGCGAGGTAGAGGAAGAAGGGCTTATCAGGATCGACAGATTTCCCATCGCTCAAGAACTCGATGGAACAGTTAACCAGATCTTTGGATAAGTGGTATCCTTCTTTGGGCGTTGCTGGAGGATCTATACGGTGGTTATCGTAGGTCAGGTCAGGATACCACTGGTTTGTATGTGACCCGAGGAACCCATAGTACCTCTCAAACCCACGTCCAAGGGGCCAATGGTCATAGGGCCCTGCTGCATTGATGGTGTTTGTCGGCGCGAGAGGTGCCACTTGCCTACACAATAGGTGTTGTAGCCCTGATCTACGAGCATCTCGGATATCGTCGCGGCATCCTTGGACATGCTGGTGGTGTATCCTGGGTATCCTGTCGGAAATTCCATGATAGTGCCTATGCCTACAGAGTGGTGATTTCTGCCCGTGAGCAGGCAGGCACGGGTGGGTGAGCAAAGCGCAGTGGTGTGGAAGTTGTTGTAGCTGAGGCCACCTTGTGCCAGACGATCGATATTTGGAGTCTCAACGGGACCGCCGAAGCATCCAAGGCCACCGAATCCTACGTCATCGAGTACTACGAATACGACATTTGGAGCGCCCTTGGGGGGCGTCACAGACTCAAGACTGCAAGGTGTTGAATCCTTGTATGTCAGGCCGATCTCTGGCTCGCACTTCTCGTTAGATGCAGCCCTGGCTACCACGACGCTCTCGGACTTCTCCGGATCGATAACGTCCTCGTTCGCCACCTCAGACAGGCTCGAATTTGCGGTTATGGGCTTTCTCCTGTTGGTGAGAAGATCTATTCCGGTATTGGCATCATTTACCAGCTGAGCTTCAATTGGACTTTCGCCTGATTGGATGCTATCTATTCCCACCACATCCTCGGCGAAGACGGGGCTGAAATGGGCTCCCAAGAAAATTATGAAAAGTATCAGGGGAACTTTAACATATCTTGAAGTGATATGGGTAGTACTACCTCCTGATTCAGCTAGTATAATCATGGTATATGAATTTTTCGTATTTTTTCAGTTAAGGCGTTATAGTCCTGAACGCTAAATTTGACACTTATCCCACACGTAAGAGGATGTCGATCTCCGAGAAACCATTGGCTTTGTAGCGGATGACTTCTTTTGTATGCTGCATTAAGTGTCAAATCTAAGGTTCATGACGATAGTTGCCGAAACATAGTCAATATATATTACATATTAGATGATGCAAATATTATGTAATGTCGATGATAGGACGCAGATTGTATCAATTATTTTGAAGTCACCCTGCCATGACATTTCTTGTATTTCAGGCCGCTGCCGCATGGGCAGGGGTCATTCCTACCAGGCTTAAAAACCACTTGGGATATGCTGTCAGAGGCCGTGTATTTCATGATATTTGCAGGGTCCCGACCCTGCCTGAGCTCGTTGGCCATAAACCTCATGGAGCCGTCGATGTGCCTGAAAAATTCCCTGTAACCTGCGCAGAGGTAGTTGAGCCCAGGCTCACCACTGGGTGTTTCCATGAAACGATTCTTGGGACACCCGCCATTGCATGCGAACCGAACCTCGCATTTGAGGCAGTACTTGGGGAGCGAATCTAGCTTATACTGCCCAAATCGTCTCTGTTTCTTTGAGGATACGAGCTTTCCCATGCTCACCTTCTCGATGTTGCCCAAAAGATGCTCCCTATCCACAAAGTGATCGCAGGAGTAGAGGTCACCATTGTGCTCCAAAGCGAGGGACGTTCCACATGTTGGTGAAAATATGCAGAAACTCTGGACAGCCCCCGTCCAGGCGGCGAGGGAAGCGTCGAAGATCTGGACGAAGACCTTTCCCACATCTCTTTTAACCCACTCGTCGAATACAGTCGAAAGAAAGCGTCCGTACTGCATGGGCTTCACCGAAAAATCCGTGATCCTGCCCGATTCGTCCCTCTCGACAATGGGTATGAACTGGACGAATTCCGCCCGAACGTCATCCCTTAGAAATCTGTAAACTTCAAGGGGTCTGTCGCCGTTTGCCGCATGAACCGTTGTGAGTATATTAAAATCTACTTTATGTTTCTTGAGGAGTTTTGCAGCCCTAAAAACGTTATCGAATGTGGGCTTGCCAGATTTGTCGACGCGGTAGGCATCGTGAATATCTCTTGGTCCGTCAAGAGAAAGGCCTACCAAAAAGCCAAAATCCCTAAAGAACCTGCACCACTCGTCGTCTATGAGGGTCCCGTTGGTCTGTATGCTATTTTGAATCACCATCCCTGGACGTTGGTACTTTTGGACTATCTCCATGGCCTTTCTGAAGAAATCCAGGCCCATCAGGGTGGGCTCGCCTCCCTGCCAGGCGATGTTGGCCAAGGGGACTTTCTGTGATTCTATGTACTGGCTGATGTAAGACTCAAGGATGGCGTCGGACATGTGGAAGTTGCTTTTTGGGTAGAGTTCCTTCTTAGAAAGGTAAAAGCAGTATTTGCAGCCAAGATTGCATATTGCCCCAGCTGGCTTGGCCAAAAGATGAAAACTGGATATGCCCATGTCTTAATTCCTCCGCGTGCTGATTATCTTTATGTTATGGGGTGATTTTCTTTATATCTCCGACAGCTGCTATTGACATTTGTTGTATATAAGATTTATGTATGTCTGAGTATATTATAGGACCCTCTCAGATAATCGCCTGCCTAGGAAAATTGTCTTAAAATCTCTACATTTCAAGTTATCCCTCGGTCGCGCCCAGTTTATAAACGGTCCTTGCATCTCGCATAATACGAGAACGGGGAGGGCGGAACTAATTCATACATAGTCCGACAAAAATAGCATTAATTTGGCATATGACCTAACAAATGTATGCGAAAGCCAAAACTTGGAAAGTAGAGTTAAAATTCCGTGGTAAGCGCCTACATTCTCGTTCTGGTTCGGTCCCCACGGGTCATATGATATAGGGGTGTAATCGTAACCTTAATCTCCGATCAGCGGGGAAATGCCTTTTTAATGCCTCCCAAAGTCCTCTTCACTACAGTCTACACGAAGGGACCTGAACCCTACGACTACATAGGCTCCAACGCGAGATCCAAGTGGTTTCGGTTCTACTGGCCTCGAATCCAGTCTTTCGGCCTTCGTTTCCTCAAGCAGAACATACCAGAACTTGAGATCCTGGAATATCCAACCTGGGACGAGTACAAAAAGAAACTGGACGAAGGTTGGGACGTCGTCGGGTTCTCGTTTTACCTGAACGAGACCTGCGAGATCCAGGAAATGACTGACGCTGCCCGCGCCAACTCCAAAGTCGGCGAGCTTTGGGCTGGAAACTACGGGGCGCTTACCCCCCAGATCCAGGATCAGTTCGACAAGATCTTCGAAGGATACGCAGAAGGCGCCGTCGCTCCATACTTCGACCGGAAGATCGAGCAAAAGGACGTCCTCCACCCGCCATTGATCGAGTACCTTGGAACTCCTTTCAACAAGAAACTGAACATTTACGGAATAATGTTCACGACCCGAGGGTGCGGAGTTGGATGCAAGTTTTGCCAGACCCCGAAGTTTTGCAACCGGCCTCATCCTGTGCCTCTGGATAGCCTCGAAAAGGTGGTCTCCTACTACAAAGAGCACGAGATCAACGTGGTCTTGATCGAAGACGAGAACTTCGGAGCGAGCAGAAGGCATGCAGACAAGGTCGTCGAGCTGTTAGATGAGTACGGGATGACCTGGGGCTGCATGGCAAGAGCCGACTATCTTCGACGGAAGATTCCAGAATGGGCCGAGATGAGAATGAAGCTTGACCCCAATACTGGAAAGAAGCCAAAGACCGTCAAGGGTTTTGCTGGAGCCGCCATAGGGATTGAAACCCTCCACCAGGACAATTTAGACGACATAAACAAGAAAGAAGGGACTGAGGACGTTTTGGAAACTATCAGGCTCCTTCAAAAGTACGGGTTTGGGACCGTTGGATATTACATGATTGGATTTCCCGGCGACACAAAGGAATCGCTCAAGAAAGACATAGTGGATCTTGCCAACCTCAAGCTCGACATAACCCAGATCTGCATCATGACTCCACTTCCACAGACGAAGCTCTGGGACGAACTTGAAGATCAGTACGGGATCTTTGAGAAGGACTGGCACAAATTCGACATGAAATCTCTCGTCTGGAACCACCCAAACATACCGCCCGAGGAGATGAAAGAGATTTTGGGCTGGTCTTTGAAACGGGTTTACAACAGGTTTACGCCTATTCGTACCTCGTTTAGGGTCTGGTCCAACGCTTATAGGTATGCAGGGGTTTCAGGAATGCGAGAAGTGGCAGCCTACGTATCGAGGGCGAACAAGTTTGACTTCAATCCCGAAAAGCCTTGGTTTTTGGACTCGGATTCGAGGTGAGGTGAAATTATGAAAGTCCTGCTTCTTTCTTCGCCCGTGGTCCAGCCAGACTTTGACAGGATCGCGAGGATTCCTAACTACGGACTCGTATCCATCGCTGGAAACGTGGACGATATATGCACGGTTCACGTCGCAGACATTCACGCCCTGAAAGACCCCATGGGTTACGTCGCCCAGATTCTCAAGAAAGGGTACGACCTCGTCGGCCTAAGCTGCATGAGCTTTCAGTATCAAGCGATACTTGAGCTTGCAAGAATGGCCAAAGAGAGCGGTGCTGAAACTGTCTTTGGCGGGTATCACCCAACACTCAATTACAAAGAAATCGGGATGAGCCCTGAAGCGCACCTTGCCGACTACATCATCAGAGGTGAAGGCGAGGGAACCTTCCGTGAGCTAATTTTGGCCAAAGAAGAAGGCGGCAGCCACAGCCTCGAAAACGTCAAGGGCCTTTCCTATTGGGATGGCGACCAGATGCGTCACAATCCGCCAAGGCCGATTCTGGACGTCTCCGATATCAAGATGCCAAACAGGGACGCGCGGCTGATCACAGAAGGGTTCCAGAGCTTTGGAATTTCGATCGACTCGGTCGAGACGAGCAGAGGATGTACCAACGGCTGCAAGTTCTGCTCGATCCAGCACATGTATGGGAAGTCTTTTAGAAGATATCCATTCGACCGGGTCCTGGACGACATCAGAGATGCTGAAGCTCATGGCGCAGAGTCGATCTTTTTTCCCGACGATAACATAACGTTGGACGTAAAAAGAATGGAGGCACTCTGTGACGCCATAATTGAGGCCGGTCTCAATCACATAAAGTACAAGGTTCAGGCTTCGGCCCGTGGGATCGGGTCGAGCCGAAGGCTGGTCGAAAAGATGGGCCGCGCCGGGTTTGATGGCGTCTTTTTGGGGATTGAAAGCACCAGCAAGGAGAACCTCAAGTTCCTGGGCAAGGGCAAGATGTCGGATAACGCTGACAAGGCGGTCCAATATCTGCACGACAACGATATCATCGTCTCTGCGGGCCTCATCGGCGGAAACCCTGACGATGACGCAAGCGACCTTTGGGCCAACTTCGAGCTTGCAAGGCGGCTGAAGGTGGACATTCCCATATTTTACATAAATACGCCTTACCCAAAGACCGAGATGAGAGCTGAGCTAGAGAAGATGGGGCTCATCGTCAACAACGATTACAGGTATTACGACGGCCTTCATGCCAACCTGGACACGAAGTATCTCACGGCCAACGAGGTCCAGTACGTCACCTGGGAAATGAATGCAAGGTACTACAACCTGGACTGGTTTAAGTACACCAAGATCAAGCGGCTTTATCCCAAGTGGTTCCTGAAAGAGGCTTTGAGGCTCGCTCCATTCTATGCGAAGCGAAAGCTCAGCCTCATCCTGAAGATGAAGACGACCCACGACTACTTCAAAGAAGACCTGGAATCTGGAGAGCTTTGCAAGGGGATTACGTAACGCATAATGTTTGAATGTTCAATGCCGTATGATACTGCCCGATGATGATAATGGTAGCCTAAACGAGGTGATCTTGTTTGCTGATCGAGATGGTGGTCAGGTCTAAGGGAAAAGCAATTTTGGAGCTGGACGAAAGGAGCCCAAAGATCGCGAAGAAAATATACCAGAGCTTGCCACTGGAAGCGGGGGCCAACCGGTGGAACGAAGAGGTCTACTTTGGGATACCCCTAAAGCTAGAGGACGAAAACCCGATCCCTCACTCGGAGATGGGGGACGTCTCCTATTGGTCGCCCGGATCTGCATTTTGCATATTCTTTGGGCAGTCACAGCCAGTCTCGCCGGTTAACCACATCGGACGAATCAAAGAAGGGCAGGATCTATTCCCCCGCGTGGAAGAAGGCGATCGGATAACCTTAAGACGAAAAGAGGAGTGAAATAGAAAGTATGCCCAACGTTTTGATCGTTTACCATTCCCGAACCGGAAACACCGCCAAGATGGCAGAAGCCATAGCAAATGGGGCCAAAACAGCAGGAGCTGATGTGAGCCTCAAAGAAACAAAAGACGCCACCCTCGAAGACCTGACCGGAGCTGACGGAATCGTCTTTGGCGCGCCCACTTACTTTGGCACCCCTTCAGGCGAGCTAAAATCCTTCATCGACACCACAGTCAAAGTGAGAGGCAAGCTGGAAGGAAAAGTAGGTGCTGCTTTCACGTCTTCAGGAAGCATATCCGGCGGAAACGAGACGACTTTGCTTTCCATCATCCAGGCGATGTTGATCCATGGAATGATAATCCTTGGCGACCCAATAGAGGCCGGCGGCCATTACGGCGCAGTCGCGATAGGCGCACCTGACAAAGCTGCCCTCGATGCTTGTTCAAAGCTTGGGGCGCGAGTCGCAGAGGTTACAAAAACGCTGATCTCTTAAAATCGGCCTCCAACGGTCTATATTTTTTCCATCCCTTCAAGGAAAGCTGCCACACACCTAGAACTTCAACCTAGTGTCGGGGAAAATTAGTTGTTAGGCAAATCATTCAGGCATCCATAATCAACATCAACCATCGAAAGACGTTGTTTTTGGTTTTGACATGAGTTGATAGTCAGAGTATCCTGAAACCTCAAAATTAATTTGTTGCGACACTAGGGTCCATCGAATGAGAAATATCCGAGTAGATACAAAGGTGTTCCTCATGACCCTTCCTATGGACGATTTGTTGGAGACTGCAGAGAAGATCACGAACATGGAGATAAGGGGTGCAGCACTCATAGGCAGAGCCGCAGCCTGCGCCCTCAAAGAATGTGCCCTCACGCTCGATGTTACAAACCTCGACCAGTTCAATTCAGAAGTTCAAAAGGCAGCCGAGATATTGCTCAACACAAGGCCGACGGCAGTCTCTCTATCTAACGCCATCAGAATGGTCATGAGGTACCAGGGCGATAATCTGGATTCGGCCCGCAGGTCTCTTGCCACCAACGCAGACGACTTCGTGGACCGCTCTATCAAAGCGATAGAACGAATCTCTGATATAGGGTCCAGAATGATAAAGGACGGCGACACAATAATGACCCACTGCAACTCTTCTGTCGCCCTCTCCATAATCAAGGCCGCCCACCAGTCCGGAAAAGATATCCATGTCATCGCCACCGAGTCTCGGCCCAGGTACCAGGGACACCTTACTGTAAAGATGCTGGATGACTGGGGGATCAAAACCGAACTGATCGTGGACTCTGCCGTAAGATCCGTAATCAACGAGGTCGATTCAGTAGTTGTAGGTGCTGACGTCATAACCGCAAACGGCACTCTGGTTAACAAGATCGGAACCGCCCAGATCGCCCTTTGCGCTCACGAAGCTAGAACCAACTTCATTGTGGCGGCAGAAACCTACAAGTTCAGCCCAGACACTATAATGGGAGAACTCGTCCCAATCGAGATGAGAGATGAAGAAGAGGTATACCCAGATGTATCTCATCTCAAAAACGTCACAGTGAGAAACCCTGCTTTTGACGTGACGCCGCACCGGTACATCGACGTCATATGCACGGAAGTTGGAGCGATACCCCCAGAGATGAGCTATCTGATAATAAAAGAGATGTTGGGTTGGGAGCTTGAAGGGCAACTTCCCTAGGTCCTAACCCTTCTTGCCACGAAAAGAGCGCCCAGAAGGCCGACTGCGCCCAGTATCATACCAAACCCTGACAACTGCGACTCCTCGTCGATGGGTTCTTCACCGCCAACGTCCCTTTTGATCGGGCAGGACGGGTACTCTTCTTCAACGGGCTCTGGCGCAGAGATTGGCCTTGATACTTCGCCTAGCGACGATTCGTCTTCGCTCACCACCACTTCCACCGTCTGCCAGTTGGGCGGAGCTCCTGTAGCGACGATTCCCACTTCAAAGGAGTATCTTCCCGGAGGGACATCCCCTGCCACTACCTTTAGCTGGCAGTCGAACTCTTTGGTGGTACCTGAATCAATCCATTTGGTGCAACGGGGTCCCACAATCGAGATCCCCTCTGACATGTTCCTGAACTTGAGACCAGCATAGGTGCTCTCGCTTCCTCCGTTCTGGATCTGGACCGAGAAGTTGGCGTCTTTGCCAGACGTGACGTAGACTTTGGGGACGTCAACAATCTCGAAGTAGACCGAGGCACTCGCTTGGCCTGCAATCAGGGTCACCAAGAGAAGCGACAAAATTCGGTTCATGGCTTCCTATTGTCTGGAATGCGGTTAAATATTTTCGGAGAATATCCTGTCAGGAGGGTTTCCTAGGCCATGACCAGGTACCACGGCTGATCGCGGCCGCGGTGGACGGCTTTCTTGGCACCAACTTCAGCACACTGCCTGCCGCCTGCTGCCTAAGGGGCCAGCTCGCACCAAAAGAATTATTATTATACAGGACTCTAATGTCATCTCATGACCCACCAAATTCGATATAATTCCTGCAGTATAGGCAAATCCGGCAGGGACGTGATCCTGATCGCACTTGCGATCCTGATCGTCATCCTATTCTGGAACGTCTTGGGAGTTCTCTTCAGGTTCGCCTTCTTTGCCATCGTCGTCTATCTGGCCTATAGAGTACTCCAACACTACTTCTAAAAAGAGGGCGTGCTGTGACGGTATAGGGTATAGTGTTTATAGTCAAGAACCGATTAGATAACACTAATCGGTTCTCACCAGAATAGTGCTTAACGATACGAATAGGCCAAATTCAAACTCTTGCGAGTTAGAGATTTGGCTCAAAGGTATCGTCAAGCACTATAACGCTAATGATGGACCGATCGGTCAGACCGATCCTTCCGCCGGCACGAACTTCGTTCCATAGTAGATGATCCCTCGGTCACCTTCCTTTCCCAGTATCCTGAAGACCGGTTTCACCCTCATCCCGATCTTTACCTCTTCAGGATCTACGATGACCTGACCGGTGAGCCTGGGTCCTTCATCCAACTTGATTATCGCAAGAGTGTAAGGCGTCTGCCTCTTGAAGTCTTCAGTCGAATTGTAGATTACCGTATAAGTGACGACAGTTCCAGTTCCCTTGAACTTGTAGTCTTCCATCTGGGCTGCCCTGCGGCAGTTGGGACAGATGCTTCTTGGCGGAAAATAGTACTCGTCACAGTTAGGACAGTGTGTTCCCTCGAGGTTGTACCTCTGAGGGATGTGTCTCCAGAATCGTGGTGCTGCCGACATTTCATCGCCTCGACATTATGTGAACCAGGGCGGTGCCGCCACACCCCCCAACGTTGTGGGTAAGGCCGATCTTTGCCCCTTCAACCTGACGCTTTCCTGCCTCGCCTCGGAGCTGGAGCACGATCTCATAAGCCTGCTTAATCCCGGTCGCGCCTACTGGGTGGCCACACGCCTTAAGCCCGCCAGAAGTGTTTATGGGAAGCTTGGCACCTATATGGGTGATACCTTCTTCGGCGGCTTTTCCGCCTTGCCCCTTCTTAAAGAACCCGATGTCTTCGATCGCCGCAATCTCTCCTATGGTGAAGGCGTCGTGAACTTCAGCAAGATCAATATCCTCAGGACTGAGTTTGGCCTGTTTAAAGGCACGCTTTGCCGCATAAACTGAGGCGTCCAATGTGGTGATATCTCTTCTATCGTGCAAGGCTAAAGTGTCGCTCGCCTGAGCTGTAGCCAAAACCTCGATCGGAGTGTCAGTGTACTTTTTGGCAATCTCGGTGGGCGCTAAAACCACGGCTGCTGCACCATCGGTTATGGGTGAACAGTCCAAAACCCTGAGAGGGTCTGCGACGAGCGGTGATTTGAGGACCTTATCTACCGAGATCTCCATGTGATACTGAGATATGGGGTTCATGTTTCCGTTATGATGGTTCTTTACGGCAACTTCTGCCAACTGCTCGTGGGAAGTTCCGTACTGGTGCATATGGAGCCTCGCGATCATTGCGTAGAGGGCCGGAAAGGTCGCCCCAAAGAAGCATTCCCACTCTCTGTCAGCGGCCGCAGCCAAAGCATCGGCTGCAGTCCCTCCAGAGACGTCGGTCATCTTCTCAACTCCAGCGGCGATTACTATATCGCTGTAGCCGCTGGCCACTGCCAAAACGGCCTGCCTTAAGGCAAGGCCTCCTGAGGCACATGCAGCTTCAACCCTTGTGCTGGGAACGTGAAGCCTGGTAAGTCCAGCGCAGTCTGCGATCAGGGCACCGATATGCTCCTGTTCCACAAACCTGCCGCCGCTCATGTTTCCAACGTAGAGAGCGTCGATCTCCTCGCCGCCGACGTTGGCATCTTCGATTGACATGATCCCTGTCTCGACGACAAGGTCACGCAAAGAATCGTCCCACCTCTCTCCAAATCTGGTGCAACCGGCTCCGATAATCGATACGGATCTCATAATGATCACAGCCTTAACTTGCCCTTGTTCTTGGCGTAAACCGCATAATCCAGATGCTGGCTGCAATTTATGTAGTCCTCGACCAAAGGTGCTCTGTTCCTGATCGTTTCTATCTCGTCGCACACTCTTATGCTGAAGGCGTCACTTCCAGCGCCCGACCCAAAGCTCACCATAAAGATCCGATCACCTGAACTTGCCACGTCTAAGGTTGCGGCAAGCCCCACCAGGCTCGATCCAGAATAGGTATTTCCTATTCGCGGAACTACGAGGCCCGGACCTATCTGTTCAGAGGTAAACCCGAGCTGAGCTGCAACCCGAACCGGAAACTTCCCGTTGGGCTGGTGAAATACTGCGTAATCGTAATCTTTGGGCGAAGTGCCCATCTTCTTCATGAGCCCACGAGCTGCGTTTGTCACATGTTTAAAATAGCCAGGCTCGCCGGTGAACCTGCCACCATGTTCTGGATAAGGCCGGCCCTCTCTTCTCCAAAAGTCGGGTGTATCCGTGGTGAAAGAATAAGTGCTTTCGATCTCGGCTGCGAGATTATCTCTTCCGATGACGTAAGCTGCCCCCCCAGCCGCCGCCGTATACTCGAGGGCGTCTCCGGGCGCGCCTTGGCTCGTATCGGCCCCGATCGCCACGCCAAGGTCGATCATTCCGGAACTTACCATGCCAAGACAAGCTTGCATCGCAGCTGTACCGGCTTTGCAGGCAAACTCAAAGTCGGCTGCTGTGAACTCTGAGTTCACTCCTATGGCTTCGCCAACGATTGTTCCTGTGGGCTTGACTGCATAAGGATGGCTCTCAGATCCTACGTATATCGCCCCGATCCTGGTAGGATCAATTCCGGCTCGATTGATGGCGTTTCTGGCGGCTTCAACGGAGATGGTGATGGTATCTTCGTCTGCATCAGGCACGGATTTCTCGAAGACGTTGAGGTTCTGAGCCACGTTATTTTTATCACCCCAGACCCTGGCGATCTCTTCCACACGTATTCGGTACTTGGGTATGTAGACTCCGTAGCTCACAATTCCAGCGGACAAAGTATCACCTATAACTCAGATTGTGTGACAGCTCTTCTGTGGTTAGGGTGGTGGCAAGAAGTGGTATTTGCTCCACCTCAGCGATCTTTCTTGCAACGCCGTCCACCTTGCTTGGCTCCAATCCTTGGAGGATCACGGCAACCGGCTTGAATGTGCTCACCCTGACCGCTACCATTGGCGATCTTCCGGTGCTTACCCCCGTGAATATGAGTGCCCGCGTTGTGCTCCGACCATATATTTTGTGGAATTGGTCTGGAAGAAATTCGATAATGGCTTTCATGCTGTCGATTATGGAGTATCCATGAATGTAGACATCAGTGCTGCCACAGACTATACTGGCGTCGATCTTTTCGACGAAATCAGAAAGCTTAACCGGCTCATGATATTCACATACGCAACAGGCCTGATTGAAGTTGCCACCATCGCTCAACATGGCGCAGTAGGTCTTGGATACGTTACCGCCATGTAGCACATCGATGGCCAGGAGAGCGTCTATGATTTTGCTTACGATCAGTATTCCGGGAGACCTTCTTCTGCCATTTTCATAATCGCTAATCACGCTGGGTGAAATTCCGAGGTGGTTAGAGAGTTCAGTTTGGGTGATCCCGAAGTTTCTTCGCCACTTTTTCAGAGTTTCGCCAGGAATCTGCGATAAAGTTATCTCGCCAGCCACCTTTTCTGCGAGCAGTCTTTGGGTATCAGAGATCTCCCCCCCATAGTTCATGGGACTGATGACGGTTTGCCTAGGATATAAAGTTAACGAAAATAACCTCGTCATTTGACGAGATCAATAGCAAGATATAGAATTAAAAGTGCGCCGACCGGGATTCGAACCCGGGTTTTGGGCTGTCTTCGCAAAAGACCGATGCTTGGAAGGCCCAAGTCATAACCACTAGACCATCGGCGCTCACACTTCCCCTACAGAATCGTTGAACTTAACCTTTTCGATCCGAAAGGGCCAAACGAATGAATCTATCTTCGTTGATCATTTACAATTCGATGGCAAAATAACACTTGAAAGGTGGCGTTGCGATTCGAATGGAAGATCTTTCGCTAGATTCATATATCGCGGGGTCTGTGATCGATATGATGGGATTTTCCGAGGAGGTCTGAACTTGAACGTCCTGATAACTGCGATCTGGTTGATGTTGCCTGCATATCTGCCCAACAACTTCGCCGTCCTCTTCGGCAGCGGTGCGCCACTCGACTTTGGCAGGACCTTCCGCGATGGCCGCCGCATACTGGGTGACGGCAAGACCTTTCGGGGCACAATCATGGGGACGCTCTGTGGGATGGCGGGCGGCCTCGTTTTGAACTATGTTGCATCTTCAAGGCCTGCGTGGGGAATCCCAAGCTTTGGTGAGGGCAGTGAGCTGATCTTAGTCCTCTTTGGCCTATCTTTTGGTTCTATGATGGGGGACATCCTGGCCAGCTTCTTCAAGCGAAGAGTGGGGTTGGCGCGAGGGGCACCACTCTTCGTGATAGATCAGCTCGACTTCGTTTTTGGATGTTGGGTTTTGACATTTCTGCTCGCACCTGGCTGGTTTGAGCGGAACTTCACGATTTTAATCATGATCGTCGTTCTGATCGTGACACCTCTGCTTCATAGGGTTACCAACATCATCGGATACAAGATCAAGGCCAAGAAAGAGCCTTGGTGAACTCTAATGTCGCGTCGATTCTCAACTGTCGAATTATAGTCACGATTCAATTAGTTTCGTCGTATGTGTTTATCCTCCCAAAAATAGCTCGTTTGATGCCGTTTTTGATCAATGAACGCTCGCTGACCAACAACTTGGGTAGTTCCTGCACAATAGGTTGAGATAAAATTATAGTCGATAATCGATTATAGTCAAGAACCGATTAGATGATACTGATCGGTTCTCGACTATAATAGATACATCTACAGAACTTTTCGCCCGATGTTAAGCCGAGTGGAAAGATACCGACAACCAGAAAGGTTATAACCCAAAAGTCCGAGTCCGAAACTTGTACCCATTGATGTATAAGGATGTACAACATTGGGAGAAAATTTAACTCAATGGCGCTGAAAGCGCGTCGTTGAGGTGAAATCTGATCAAAAATTGATGATCATTGACCTTTAGGAGGATAACGTTGACAGAGCTAATGTCCGGCAACGAGGCCATTGCAAGGGGGGCTTACGAATCAGGTGTGACGATTGCTGCAGGTTATCCTAGCACACCGTCAACTGAAATTCTGGAAAACTTTGCTCGTTACAAAGACGTATATTGTGAATGGTCTCCAAACGAGAAGGTGGGTTTGTGGCCTGTGTTGCAGACGATCCAGGGATGCACTCTTCTCAAAACGAGCAAGACACGCGCCAATACGCTCGATTTTCCAAGATTCCAATATTTGAGCCGGCTGACAGCCAGGAGGCAAAAGATTTCGTCAGGCTCGCCATGGATATCTCTGAGAAATACAAAACGCCGACGATACTCCGATCGACCACCAGGGTCAGCCATTCTCGCAGCCTCGTGGAGCTCGGCGAGCGAGTCAGCCTCAAAAGGGCGATTGGTCTAGAGAAGAACCCGCCACGGTTCGTTCCGATTCCCGTCTGGGGGCGGATGATGAGAGAAAAGGTCGAAACAAGGCTTGGCAATCTTTCAAAAGAAGCGTCTGCCTCAGAGGCAAACAGGATCGAGTGGCGCAAAACCGATCTTGGAATTGTCACTTCTTCCATAGCTTACCAATACACAAGAGAGGTCTGGCCTGAAGCTTCGGTCCTGAAACGGGGGTTTTCATATCCATTTCCAGACTCGCTTATCCAAAAGTTTGCCGATGGCGTAGATCGAATCCTCGTGGTCGAGGAGCTGGACGATTTTCTAGAGCAGCACATAAAGGCCCTCGGCATCGAGTGCGAAGGCCGAGAATACGTTTCTGGGATTGGGGAACTTTCAGTAACGAAGCTCCTTTCGTCACGGGCCAAGATGGAAGGGAAAAAAGAGCCAAATGCGAACGCTGGCGCTTCAGATCCCGTACCAGACATATCAGACATGCCAGACATGCCTGAACTTCCGGCTCGCCCACCCGTTCTCTGTCCAGGATGTCCGCATCGGGGCGTCTTTTACGCTCTTGGAAAACACGACGTGGTCGTGGCTGGGGATATAGGGTGCTACAGTCTTGGCGCTTTCAAGCCGCTCGACCGGATGGACATAATCCTCTGCATGGGCGCCGGAGTCTCGATGGCTCACGGGTTTGACAAGGCAGGTGATCCAAGAAAAGTGGTAGGCGTTGTTGGCGACTCCACCTTCTTCCACTCAGGGATCACAGGGTTATTGGACATCGCTTACAACAAGGACAGATCCACCATCATCGTCTTGGATAACAGGACAACGGCCATGACAGGTCATCAGGATCACCCTGGAACCGGCAGGACCTTGATGGGCGAAGAGACAAAGCCGATCTCAATTCAGGATATCGGAAGAGCCTGCGGGATAGGGCGGGTATCTACTATAAACCCTTACGATCTGGATTTGACTCAGAAAGTCATCGCCGAAGAGATGGAAGCAAACGAGCCTTCGTTAATAGTCTCTGCAGCGCCGTGTCCTCCCAAAGAAAGGCGGCGCGTTGGGGCCTTGAGGGCGGTAGATCCTGAATTGTGCAAGAAATGTAAAGAATGTCTCAAGTTGGGATGTCCTGCGATCGAGTGGGACGAGTTTCCCAAGATCAAACAGTACCTTTGTGGCGGATGCGGTCTTTGTGAGCAGATCTGTCCATCTGATGCGATATTTTCCATGGAGGCAACGCGATGAAGACCGAACTGACCCAAACAGAAATTGGATCTAGGACTCTGACTCAAAGCGTCGTCCTGGTGGGGATCGGAGGGCAAGGAATCCTTCTTGCAAGCGAGATCGTGGCAAAGGCCGCGATGCAGGCGGGGTACCAGGTCAAGACAAACGAGGTTCACGGGATGGCTCAGTGCGGCGGGTCGGTGGTGGTTACAGCCCCCTGGTTTCTGAAGGCACGGGGCCCCCGCGTGTTGGGTGCCTTAGAGCAAGATCGAGGCGCTCCGTTATGCCGATTACCTCGCTCCTGATGGCGTTGCTGTGGTGAACGCCCAGTCCATAATTCCAGTGACGGTATCGACTGGGGCGGCAAAGTATCCCGAAGATGTTCTTGAACTTTTGACATCTACGGGATGACCGAGTCTGGTGGCGTTGGAACTTTGGGGATGGATTGCGAGGCTCACGATGGTCTTCACGTCTGGGAAGATCATTACATCGTCGAGATTGTGGACCCAAAAACTGGCGAGACTGTGGACGATGGTGAGACAGGGGAGCTAGTGGTAACTGCGCTCACGCGAGAGGCTCTTCCTGTGATCCGGTTCAGGACTGCGGATCTCACGAGGGTAATCTCACGAGAGCCTTGTGATTGTGGCCGGACTCACATCCGGATTGCGCCGATCACCGGCCGGATAAACGATATGATCATCGTGAAAGGCGTGAACTTCTTCCCAAAGCAGGTTGAACAGACCTTGATGCGGATTCTGGGCGTCGGCGCCAACTATCAGATTATAATCACAGAATCCAATGGCGTAAAGGGCGCCAGGGTCAACGTGGAGGCAGAAGAGGGCGTCACCGGCTACATGGTCGAAAAGGCGCTGAAAGAAGCGATCGGCTTTAGTCCCAAGGGCGACGTCTATCCGATAGGCAAGCTTCCGCGCCAGCAAGGGAAAGCAAAGAGGATGTTTTACGAGAAGGAGTGAAGGTGGGGTGGCTGGGGTCTAGCAAAGCCCCAGCTCTGCCTTAATTTCCTCTTCGGTGTAGTATCGGCCCTGTTTTCGATCTTCAAGCTCAGGATCTCTTCGCTCAAAGGCTCGTCGTCGGTTGATGATTCCCGTTGGTCTCGATTTTGTGGGAGACGCGGCCTGGATCACGCCTGCAATCCGATACCGTGCACTCGAATCGCCAGGCTCGGGCGCGGAGGGGGGGATCCCGCCACAGTCTTTCGTGGTGAGGATCTTGAGGCGGGGGAAATTGGAACGTGGCGGAATCCGGGCCAGGGCACCGAAATTTGCGGACTACCTCAGCGTCCAGCTGAGATGCTCTTCCGCCTCTTTTGGCAAGATGCCCCGTATCGGGCCTAGACTTGTGGCGACCTCGGCGCTGAGATGGAGGCTTGCCCTAGCCGCTGACGTTCCTACTGGTAGTTCCAGAATGGCGTAAACGATATGGCTTCCGACAAGGGGGTGAGCATGGCCAGAGACGAAGACCCAACGGACGATGCTCTCGCCGATCCCGTCAGCGACGATCACCGGGACCTTCTGGGTGAAGTCGATGGTGGTCTCAGCCTTTGCGAGGGTGAGGAACTTGAAGTCAAGGCCGACGGTTGCGGTGAATGTGCCGGTCTTCTCCTCAGCTGTCACCTTGGGCAAAAGGTCAAAGACGATCGGCGCGCCACCCCCATTTTCTGCCTCCAGGCTCACCATAAGCTCCGCCCGGCGCACGATCTTTCTTCCTTCAGGCCTCAAAGAGAAGGCGAAACGTGCGAGGCCGTAGCGGCTTCCTCCCGCAGGCGCAGCCCACTTCTCGCCCAGGATCGCATCGCCGTCCCACCAGACCGGCCTTCCGATGCTGACTGTCGGCAGCTTTTCGCCAGGCGGCGCAAAGACTCCTTTTGGTGAGGCGAGCGCGCCCTCCCAGACGGGCACGACCGGGAATTGGGTTTCATCAATGTGCATCTTTCGCCCTCCGTCTATCCTTGTGACTTCATGGCTTTCTCGATCTTGGCGATAAGTTCTCTTGTATCCTGTATATCTGCCGCCGCGCTCTCGCCGCAGGTTTCGTAGTTTCGGAGGGACGCCTGGGCGTAGAGCAGCGCATCGGAAAATCGGTTTGCATTGGCCAGGGCGCTGGCGACGTTGTAACGATCTAAAGCAGAACTATAGATGTCGCCCATCGTATCACTGTAGCGGATTGCTTTGCTCAAGTGAGGGAGTGCTTGGCCAAGATCGCCCGCATAATAGTATATGTAACCGAGGGCGCTATGTGTCGTCGCCAGCTCATATATTGCGTTTGGGGGGAATAGATCCTGAGCCGTCCGATAATATTGGATAGCATCTTTGAGGTGGCGGAACTGATCCTCCGAGGACTTCCTGGCTGAACGTGCCTCCTTGAAGCGTTTAATGGCGAGAGATCCCAGCGATCCCCGGCACCTTCCCTGACTCAATCCATCGTGCTCGTCATTTAACTTCAGGCTGCGCCGGTACCAGCGGTCTGCTTGATCTAAATCACGGATTTCAGCCAGGTTCTTGTAAGCATGTCCGAGGTTAAAGGCGCAGGTTGAAGCTCCCGCCTTTTCTCCGATCTTCTCCACAAGCTCGAGCGCCTCTATGTACGACTTCACGCATTTTGGCAGTCCTTGCAGCCGCTGGATCTCGCCCAGCTCGTGGATGGAACTGGCAAGCGTCCTTATGAAGTGGCACTCAACATTGCTCAGCTCCTCTGGCGATCTTGCCAGGGCGTTTGCAGCTCGTCGGAGGGCCCAGTCCACACAAATGCTTCGCAGCCGCATGGCCACTTCCCACTGCCGCGCCTCCTTGGCGAGCTGGGAGCGATATTCTGTTACCAGGCTCCAGTCTTCCTCAAGGCCTAGGTCAAGGCCTGGAAGCGGGCCGTCCGTCTCCGGGTCAACGAAACATGGCTCGATCTCCTCCACCAGCCGCCTCCACTCCGCCCTCCGGCCAGTATGATTGTAGAGGACACGGAGCCCCTGAATTGTGCCAATAACCAAGTCCAACCAGCCGCGTCCGAGCGCCAACCGCCAAGCGTTGAGGAGATTTGTCTCCTCTGCCGCCAGGACGCAAATCACGTCCCTGTTGCCATGCTCGTACTGGTCCCAGTAATAGTCTCCCAAGCTGCTCACGGCACACACAAAGGCATGGTCCGCCCTATTTTCTGAGGTGTAACGCTTGATGAAGAGGTCCCGAAAGTACCAGGGGAGTGCTGGATGGATCGAATAGTACCCGGCGCCGTGGGACCTGAGGAGCCCAACCTCCGCGGCCCTGTCTAGGAGCGATATCCAGTAGTCCATCGTCAGGCCATGCACCTCGGGAAGAGACCACTCCGCTCCAGGATCACCCATCGCTCGCAAGGCGTTCACGTCCACGAACCCCTGGAAGAGGTGGAGGAGGGCGAGCCTTTTTAGCTCATCTTCGTTAAAGGCGTGCTCGAAACCGTACCGGAGCGAAGCACCCAAGGATTTGGATCTGCCTTCCTTCTCGTCCTCCTCGATCTCAGCGGTGCCTGCCTGAAGCTCCGCAACGAAGCCCTCGATCTCTTTTTTCGTCTTGAGCCCGTCCCTCAGGACCTGACTTATCAGTACCGTTATCGTCAGGGGGTTTCCTTGCGTGAACCTCAGAAGTGGCGTCCAGTCCTTCACCACCACGAACTTGCGTCTGCGCCTCTCTGCAATGGCTCGGGCCAGCTCCACTCGCTCCTGCATCGGCATCGGCAGAACTTCTATTCGGGTGGGAAGGTCTCCGAGCCATCCGCTCTCATCGCGCCTCGATGTGAGCAGAAACTTGGCCTTTGTATCCCTTGCCTCCCGCAGGAAGTCGGAAAGCTCATTTTGCTCTTCAGGGCTCCAGTCCGACTTCGTCCCCGAAGGGAACCCCGCCACAGATTCCACGTTGTCCCAGATCCAGAGTACAGGAACTTGTTTTAGCATCTGAAGGGCTACATCTCGTCTCTCTTCATCGGTTAGAGTAAGCCAATGAGTGCCGAATTGCTCCAGCCTTTTGCCGAAAAACTGCTCGATTTTGTCCAGCACCCTGGCTAACGGTTTATGCCTTTCGAAAGTGGTGAAGAGGGCTGGACCGTCCACGCCTCCGGTCAGTGAGTACCAGCGGGCGAACTCTGCAGCCGTGCTCGTCTTGCCGCTTCCGGCGAAGGCGTGCAACAAGACGATCTTTTGAGAGTCAAAGGCGCGGTCTAGTTCTAAGAGAGTTTCATCCATCCCGAAGAAGCCCTCATCAGGGATGAGTGGTATGGCGGGATCAAGGGTGCCACGTTCTGGAGCAGAACCTGCGGATCCAGTTTTGATTATGAGCGTCTTCCCTTCTTCGAGATCGGGAAAGACGGCCACCGGCGCAGCACTGTAAACTATCGGCACCATCCAATCCTGGAATCTGTGGAGTTGATATCCGATCTCTCTTTGGGGCTGGTCGTGCAGAAGCTTGCGCCCCAAAGTCACCGCATCTTCCAGGGTTTGACCACGTACAAGGTTTGTAGTATAGGTCTTCCACGAACCGAGCCGCTGTAACCACATAGACGTTGTAGCGCATGGCCACCACGCTAACCACGCCGGAATCCACCACTTCCTGGGCCAGAGAGCCGAAGGCACGCACCTTTTCGTGAATGTTTTTCTTTTCGGCCTCTTCTGGAGAACGGGGCGCGTTAGGAGGCTCGGCATGGGCAGACCTGCAGGCGTTGAGTATCAGAAATGGAACATCGGTTTCGACGAGCAAATTTCCAAGCGATGGGCCGTCCACCAGCTGGGCATTTTCTTTTACGGCGGGATTTTCAAAGAGCAGATAGCCGTGCGGGCCGGCTCGTCTCGGCCCTGAGAGCAGCAGTCTGCTCAGGCCGTTGACAAGATCCCCAAATTCGCCAGACTGCTCTTCCACCTCGGCGTAGGTTCCGTGACCATCGAAGTGGACGACGTGATAGGACTCGCCTCTCTCTTTTGCAGCCCTCAGTGTTCGACCGAGCTGCTCAAAGGTGGGCGGCCGGAGAACGTCCAGCTGGAAATGAGCGCGCACCTCCTCGCTCAGCCCTTTTACGATCCGGCTTGCAACCGACCTGAAGGGAACGTCATCGCCAGCGCCAGGACGGCAGATCACAAGCAAGATGCGGATCGGCCCGCGGGTGGTTTCGGGAAGCTTCGGCCTCTGCGCCGCCTGGCTGTAAGCGCGGACGAAGGATCTTGCCCGCAAGGCCAAAGGTGCGTCGGTCTTCGGGTCCCGGATCAGCTCCCAGGGCATGGCCGTGGCCTCCTCAACCCCAGTTGAGATCTCCACGCGGGTGTCGTTCAGCTGAGTGCGCAAAGTGGCCCAGAGGTCGCGGGCGTCCTCGTTCGCCTGAAAAACGGCCCTGAAAAGCTCGGTTCCCATCTCGACCATGCGCCCTTCGATCCGTCCGGCGATCTTGGGAGCTGGATCTTGCGGGTACTGTAGATAGTCTTCAAGATACCAGCACAAATCTTCCTGGTCCTTGGCTGAGTGGGCAAAATTGAATTGGGACGTGGCAGTCTGACGTGGCAGGCCGTCACCTTCAAGCGCTATCTCGACACGGTATCTGTTCGGACCTTCAGAACTTTGCGTTAGGCGAAGAGTGGGCATGGCGATAACCTCGTGTTTTTTCCATCACCACTGCGCCACGACATTAAAAATATTATGCCCGCTTCAGGATTGCCATTTCGTGCCACTTCAAAGGCCCCTTGACCACGTGTCGATGATACTACCTCGGCTCTTTTCTTTAGCCTGAACAGTATCTCGATTTCTTGAAATCCTCTAGCCGAACCTTGTGTAAAATAGGTTATAGATTTCAATAGTGCCGCCAGGCACCCCTTTTATATACCCCGCACCCCATCCCTTCGTCCCAGATAGAATGTTGGTCTTACACGCAATCTGGGACATGAATCAGTTTCACCTCTGGGCGGAGTCTTCAGCCCTTCCTACGACACTTCCAACGAAAAGAGGAAGACCACCCAAACACCCGACGCCAAAGCCCCATCCATTCTCGGTACCTGGAAAGACGCTCCAAGACGAGATCGAGACAATTTTTGGCCCGATCCCTTCCGAAATCGAGACGAAGACCTTTCTTCTGCCCGGAGCAAAAAAGGGCCCGATTGCATCGCCCTGGCTCACAGAAGAGGACTCCACATCCGAAGAGCCCTTGGGCCTATTTCCTTGGAACGTTGACGCGCTCGCCTTCGATCCTCTTCCCGCCTTGAATCTCCTGCTCGACCTACCTGCGCATCCGCCACACGGGATCACCTTTGGAAACTCTCTTCGGTTCTGGATCGAGGCTGCCAGACTCGCCCTTGAGATCGTCGCCAAAGAGCAATTTGCGCCCACGTTAAGAGATGGACGCGCCCACTGGGCGCCGGTGACAGACGAGGAGGATCGGGAACGGATCAACATGCTCTCAAAGGCGATGCCTCCAAGCTCTCGTGCCTTTGAGTCCGAGCTGGGACGAAAATCAAAGAAGAGATCGAGTGAGGGAAAGACGCCATCGTCATCGTCGTCATCACCCTTTAGCCTCGTCACGAGCTTTCTCGATCAGACCGTTGACGCCTTCGTGCGCCACACTCTTCGGGAAGTCCGGCTCGAGCCACCCCAAAGGGGGCGCGCACCCCAGGTCACGCCTCTTTCGCGCCAGTTTCTAAGGGCCCTTGCAGATGAGGATTCTGCTCTAGATGCTTCAACCGATGAGCTGAACACGTTCTCAAGAGAGATGCAAACTTGGCTTTCCCAGCTCAAGCCTGCGGCGCCAGATGTTTCTTTTCGCACCTGTTTCAGGCTCGAAGAGCCGTTCAGCCCTGCTGATGTAACTGAGGAGATGTGGCTCGTCCGATTCTTCCTCCAAGCCAAAGACGACCGAAGCCTCCTTGTTCCAGCTGAAGAGGTCTGGAAAGCCAGGTCCAATACTGCAACCTTCCTCAAACGAAAGATCACAAACCCACAAGAACAGCTGCTAGCGGATCTTGGCAAGGCCTCTAGAATCTCGCCATTGATCGAAAGAGCCCTCCATGCCGCATGCCCATCGGGCCTTGAACTGAATACCGAAGAAGCCTACTCATTCCTCCGCGAGTCTGCACCGCTCCTGGAACAGAACGGCTTTGGCGTCCTTCTCCCATCATGGTGGGATAAACCAAACTCCCGCATGGGCCTGAAACTCAAGCTGAAAGTTCCTGAGGACGAAGATGGCTGGAAAATAAGCCAAGGACACTTCGGCCTGAAATCGATCGTGAAGTACGAATGGGAAGTGGCCGTAGGAGATACGCCCCTCTCAGAGACCGAGTTTGAGGAGCTGACTTGCCTGAAGGTCCCCCTGGTCCAGGTCCGTGGAGAATGGGTAGAGTTGCGATCAGAAGACATCGAGGCCGCCATAAATTCCTTCGAGAAAAGACGAAAAGAAGGCGAAATGACCCTAAGCGAGGCGATACGGCTCGGATTGTTGGGCGAACTGAGCCCAGAGGGCAAAACCGAGCTCGACCTTCCAGTCGTGGAAGTCGATACAGAAGGCTCCATCAAAGAGATGCTAAACAGCCTTTCTGGAGAAGATGGATTTGAGGCGATCGAGGTCCCCTCCAGTTTCAACGGCGTTCTTCGTCCCTATCAAGCCAAGGGCCTCTCCTGGCTCAATTACCTTTGCAAGCTTGGCTTTGGCGCATGTCTTGCAGATGACATGGGCCTTGGAAAGACGATCGAGCTAATAGCGTTCCTCCTCCACGAACGCCGAAATGATGGCCTAAATGGTGGCCAAACCGAAGTAGAAATTAAAAGCGAAGTTCAAGGCAGAGCAAAAACCGTGCCTTTGGGACCTACCTTGCTCATTTGCCCCATGTCAGTAGTCGGAAACTGGCAAAAGGAGGTGGCGCGCTTCTCACCATCGCTGAAAGTCATGGTCCACCACGGCCCCAACAGACTCACAGAAAATGCCTTTGCAGAGGCTGCAAAAGGACATGATCTTGTCGTCACCACCTACGCAACCACCCAGCGAGACGAAGAGACGCTGTCGAGAGTTTACTGGCAAAATGTAGTCCTCGACGAGGCCCAAAACATCAAAAATCCCAGCACCAAACAGACCCGAGCAATAAAAAGACTGGAATCTGAAAACCGAATTGCACTTACTGGAACCCCTGTGGAAAACCACCTATCTGAGCTCTGGTCGATCATGGACTTTCTCAACCCCGGGTATCTTGGATCTATGAAGAGCTTTCGCGAGAACTTCGCCCTACCAATCGAGAAATACCGCAACGAAGAGCAGGCTGAAAGGCTCCGCCGGATGACCCAGCCTTTCATCCTCCGGCGTCTTAAGACTGATCCCGCCATAATCAAGGACCTTCCCGATAAGGTTGAGACGAAGGTCTACTACAACCTCACCCCCGAACAGGCATCTCTCTACGGGGCCGTGGTCGAAGATATGTTGGACCAGATCAAGTTTTTAACTGGAATCGAGCGCAAAGGGTTGGTTTTGGCAACCTTGACCAAGCTAAAGCAGATCTGCGACCATCCAGCCCTCTTCCTCCAGGATGGAAGCCCACTTCCCAGACGTTCTGGAAAGCTGGCCCGCCTTGAAGAGATGCTAGAAGAAGTGCTCGCAGAAGGCGACAAGGCCCTGATCTTCACTCAGTTTGCAGGGATGGGCGCAATGTTGCACCATCATCTGCAAGAAAAGCTGGGCCGCGAAGTTCTCTTCCTCTATGGCAAAACGCCCAAAAAACAGCGAGACGCCATGATAGAAAGGTTCCAGTCCGACGGGTCCGCATCTGCGCCAGCATCTGCATCTGCATCTGGGTCCGAATCAGACGGACCGCCCATCTTCATTCTCTCCCTCAAAGCAGGCGGTTTTGGCCTCAACCTGACCGCGGCAAACTACGTCTTCCACTTCGATCGCTGGTGGAACCCAGCCGTCGAGAATCAGGCAACCGACCGAGCCTTCCGGATCGGCCAGAAGAAGAACGTTTTCGTTAACAAGTTCGTATGTGTGGGCACTCTCGAAGAGCGGATAGACCAGATGATCGAAAACAAGAAGGCGCTGGCAGAGGCGGTAATCGGCACGGGAGACGCATGGTTGACCGAACTATCTTCCGAAGAGCTAAGAGAGGTCCTCACCTTAAGCCGCAAAACCATTGGAGATGATTGACGATGAGTGGCTACTGGGGATACTACAGATCAGGACCGCCAAAAGAAGTCAAAGGCGGGATAAAAGCGAAGAGCAAACGTGGTGCCATCGGCGAGAAGTGGTGGTCGAAGCGATGGGTAGCTCTGCTCGAATCCTTCGACATAGGTGCAAGGCTTGGAAGGGGAAAATCTTATGCTCGACGTGGCCAGGTCGCCTCCATCGACGTTCAAAAAGGGCTTGTCAAATCCAAGGTCCAAGGCGTGCGATCAAAACCATACGAGATAGACATTCAACTGAAACTCATATCTGAAGATGACTGGGATAAAGTGATAGACGTCATGGCCTCAAAAGCCATATTCGCTGCAAAACTGCTCTCTGGAGAGATGCCGACCGATATTGAAGACGCCTTCGCCGAAGCTCGCGTGTCCCTTTTCCCGGGCAAAAAAGATCTCAAGACCGATTGTTCATGTCCCGACTGGTCAAATCCTTGCAAACATATCGCAGCGGTCTATTACATCCTGGCAGAGAAGTTCGACGAGGACCCGTTTCTCATCTTCAAGCTCCGGGGAAAGACAAAAGAAGAGATCATCAAAGCGCTCCGAAAAAGGCGCGTTTCAACTGTGGAAACAGAGTCTGCGGAAGGCTTGGTTTCCGGCTCTAATTCTGAAGATGTAAAGCCGCTGGAAGAATGCCTGGAAACGTTCTGGGATCTAAGCGAAGATCTTCTCGCCGTCGCACCGTCTCCTGCACCTCCTAAAGTTTCAAATGCCATACTCAAAAGGCTCGGTGATGCTCCCTATTCCATAGGCAAGACAAATCTTGCCGCCATTTTCCCAAAAGCCTACGAGGTCGCAGGACGCGCCGCGCTGGAGAAGGCCACAGGGAACGGAAACGGAAACGGTAATCCAGACGCTGGCCCGAGATATGAACTCATATGATAAAATAGCAAATCTCGTTGTGATTCGCAAGGTTCTTGGCACGGACGATTGATCCGTGGAATAATCTTCAACGGTTCAGTCCCGCTTCTTCACCTCGATCCCCTCTGGAAGCTTAGAGACTACGTCATGATCCGCTCCTATGAAGAGAATCCCGGTCTCGCCCTTCTTTAAGGTAGCGTCGATGGTCTTTGCGATGAAGATATCTCGCTCCTCGATAAGACTGCCTTTCGCCCTTTCGTATTGACGAATTGCGTCATTCCTCTTTTTTTCTGAAGGTGCGCTTACGACCCTCTTGATGAACTCATACTCTTTCAAGAGAAGCTGTGGATTTTCCGTCGCCTCGATGGTTGCGTCCCTCTCGATCAGTTTCTTGATGATCCTATAGTTGCGGCTTCCCTTCTCTGCGGTCTTATTGACAATTTTCATCCCAAGTTCGCCACCACCGGGAAGGCCATCTTGATATATCCTGGTCTTTTCGTACTCCAAGCCCAGAGTACCTATCTCAGCTTCGGCTTCTTTCCAGAAAGTTTCGATTTTCTTCTGGTTTTCGTCCCATTTCTCTTGCCCTACCTTGGCGATGTTCGCTTCTATCAGCCCATCTTTCACAGACCCCATATCTGCCGGGCTGTGAACGATCCTTATCTGTATCAGCTTCCTCATCGAAGATACCCTTCTACAAGAGGTGGTGAATTAATCTTAGGACTTACGCAGTTGGTGCAATCATAATATTATGACTCAACTTTTTTATACA
>CAYWZG010000010.1:0-31485 GCA_964462795.1 uncultured Methanotrichaceae archaeon | reverse complement strand
CCCTTTCATACCCGCTGTCTGCCCTGTCAAAGAGTCCTATAGCTGAGTAGTTACTTCTATTCTATGTAAGGAAATTCTCCCAAATAGAGATCTTCAGTGCGGTTGTCATCAGGACCGAAAATCTGGAAAATTATGCTGTTTACATATGGAACTGTTTGTTCGTTGAACATTTGGGATTGGTTGTTATAATAGCCCACGATCTCAACAGTTTCTGGCGTGGATGTCCCGCCCAACGACTGGTACAGATTGAACAAACTACCACCAATTCCATTTGCCGTACCTAAGAGGGATCCAGCAACGTAAAACCCGTCTTTGTAATCTTCTGAATACGTTACCTCATCGTCCCCAATTGCAACACTCATCGCGCCGCATATCAGCAATGCGGCCACTAACCCACACTTGAAGATACCGTTCATGTTTGCTCACTCTCTTAGTTGAGACTGAAAGACCTCCTTAAAAACTCTGTCGCCACCCCACATGGATCCATTCGATGATCTGCACCTAATCAAGGATATTCCTAGATTGCGAAAGAGTGAGATTTGCGGAGAAACAAGGGCAATACCGCCCATCTCGTCCATTCCAGAAAACTCGTTCCTTTTGGATTTCGACAGGTTGATATGTGACCAGGAGAATAAAGTAATGCCAGGTGTGCGCATGAAGTTTGAATGTCTCTTTCTCGTTTTGATAATGATCTTTCTCTCAGGATGTGTCCAGCAGGAAACGCCCGGGGAGGATAATTCAGGCATCTGGAAACCTGATGGCATCGTAAAGGAGAACGAGTACGCTGGAAGCATGATCCTCTACGGCCCAGAGAGTCGTGGATATTCTGGCGGCGATCTCGAAGTCTTCTGGAAGACTGATGACGAAAACCTCTACATGGCTTTGAAGGGCAAGACCTCTGGCTGGATCGCCATAGGCTTTGACCCCATCGAATGGATGAAGGGTGCAGACATCGTGATGGGGTCGATGGACGGAAAAGTGGCGGTCGTGGAAGATCAATACTCGGTCGACAACTACGGCCCTCACTCTTCAGATGAGGTGCTCGGCGGAACAAATGACATTCTGGAATTTGGAGGACGCGAAAAAGACGGTTACACCGTGATCGAGTTCAAGAGGAAACTGGACACTGGTGACGAGTTCGATCGCATGTTAACCCCTGGCCAAAGTATCTCGATAATCTGGGGAATGGCAGATTCCAACAACCTTCAGTCCAGCCACAACGTGGCCCGAGCAGAAGGGTACCTGGACCTTGGAGCGAACGCGAGCAAGGCACCAGAAGTTGTGGCGAGCCTCACCGCCAGCGAACAAGAAGGGATCCTTTTCATCAGAGAAGAGGAGATCATGGCCAAAGACCTCTACCTTGAGCTATACAAAGACGTGAAGCTTCCGATATTCTGGAACGTCGCGGGCTCTGAACAGATCCATATGGACTCGGTCAAGATTCTGATGGATAAATATGGGCTGGAAGATCCAGTTCAAGATGGGAATGGAAAGTATGCCAACCAGGATATTCAAAATATGTATGACGATCTGCTAGAAGAGGGTGCAAAATCGCCAGTGGACGCCTTGAAGGCAGGAGTTGTGGTCGAGGAGATGAGCGTTCACGACCTTCAGACCCAGATCGCAAACACCGACAAGCCTGACCTTCATTCCGTTTACGGGGGACTTCTGGTAGGATCTGAAAAGCACCTGCGCTCTTACATCAGGGCCCTAAAAGAGCGAGGGGCAGAATACTCGCCACAGTACTTGAGCGAAGAGGAGTTCGATAAAGTCATGAATATGTGAATCGGAATCGGATTTCGCTATTATGACTGGAACCGGGCTGAATCAATCGCCAACGTGGCCACGATTGGTCAAGAGCCTCGGCCCGGTTTCTGCAATCTCATGGCGACCTCAGGGGGCGCCAAGTGGCTCTTCGAGCGCGCCCTGAAAATATTTTGAGATCTATTAAGTAAGGGCCATTCCAAATTGCTATCATGAGGTATCAATCGATTTCGGTTCTGTCTCATGATGGGAGCCACAAATTCTAAAATTTTGCGTTTTGGTTAAAAAACACAGACGTTTCTGAGACGTTGGGTATTTCTATGGCGATTTCGCCGTTGTATCCTCGTGCATCATAAATCAGCTTCACGACCTCATCACAGGCTTGCCCACGCCACCATCATCCCCATTTTTAAGAGACCTCTAAGGGGAAACTATCAAGTACATAATCGCAAATGTACTTTAATCAACTAGTATTCGATTACACAGGTGAGCTAAATTGGTCAAAATAGGCATCGTTAGGTGTGAAGGTGCTATGAGAATTTGCCCAGGAACTTCGTGCTTCAGGGCGATCAGGGAAAAAACCGGAAACTTCGCTCCGTATTCGGACGAAGAGATCGAGATCATCGGAATGGTGCCTTGTGGGGGTTGCCCCGGTAGGGATGCTGTCCGTCAATCAGCAGAGATGGTGCGAAGAGGTGCAGAAGTGATCTTCCTTGGCACCTGCATGATAAAACCAATACCATCAGAACCGGTCTGCAAATATTCCGAAGAGATAGCTGGCGCCATCAGAAAAAAGACCGGAGTCAAGGTCATAATGGGAACTCACTGAGTGCAAAATCCAATCGCAGGCGATAAAGGCGACATCGGCAAGACTCTGGTCACCGACAAGCCTGATCCTCACTCAGTTTATGGGAGACTTCTGGTAAGATCTGAAAAACACCTGCACTCTTACATCAGGGCCCTAAAAGAGCGAGGGGCAGAATACTCGCCACAGTACTTGAGCGAAGAAGAGTTCGACAAAGTCGCGAATATGTGAATCCGAATTGGATTTTCGCGACATGGGTGGAACCGAGCCGAGTCAACCCCCGACGTGGCCACAATTGGTCAAAAACCTCTGCCCGATTTCTGCAAGCTTAGGGTGACCTCAGGGAAGATCCTCGGAATGACCAGACGGTATCGTCAAACGCCATATTCAACACAGCAACCGCCACGACGGGCTCATATTTTGCAGATCAAAACCTCGGCCCCCGCGGAGACTCCGAGGGCCTCGACTGCGCTGTCCATATTCCTTGCAATCTCGAGCAGCCCCGAAGAGCCGATCACAGCAACCCATTCTCCTTGGATAACGTCGCTGTAGGTGATCCCAAAAACAGCCTCGACTTTCTTGTCGCCGATGAATATCTCAATTCTGTCACCGGGTGATAGATCCACACTCTCGACCAACTCTTGAGGGATGTTGGTGATGAGGTTTCCATAGTAATCTACGTGATCAACGGTTCCAATAAGGTTTCCATCTTCTAGATAAGCCTCCACCACTTCGATCCTGACAGGATCGAAGATCTCGGCCCCGACCTTGAAGGGGTCAGTCCCGGCGGCGAGGTGACCAGCGACAGGGCCGTAAACGTCAAGACCTTTGAAGGTGGCGGAAATTTTACCCTGTTTTGTAAGGTTCAGGTTTGTGATTTCGTGGACGCGGGCGATCCCCTGCTCTACCATGACACCGGTGAATAGGCCGTTGTCCGGACCCACGAAGAGCTTGCCGTCGTTTGTCTCCAATACGATGGAGCGCACCACCGTTCCCACTCCTGGATTGACCTCTGCCACAAAGACCGCGCCCGACGGATATTCCCGTGCCGCCTGGGCCAGGATGTACGAGCCCTCTGCGACGTTGAAGGCCGCCACTTCATGGGTTATGGTAGATATCCTCACCCCAGGGTTAGCGGAATAGATCGCACCTTCCAGGGCCCCTACATAGAAGTCAGAGGTTCCGTAGTCGGTGAGGAGGACCACCAGGTTTTCAATGCACCCTTCGCAGGGTGCATCTGCCGCCCCTGGAAACAAGGCTGAGATCGCCACAATCATCGTGGCCAGTATCATAAGTCGCTTCATCATGCTTTTCTTCACCCACATGTTATGTTGAATAGCTCACATTTAGTACTTTACCCTGGTCATGGTTTCATTCCATTGAAAGACATCTCTAAAACAAGCCTCTTGGGCAGCATTTGGGACGTCTCAGAGAATTGGCCACCGGTTTGCGGATTTCAATGGTCTGAAATCACATCCACCCGATCATAGTAATTAATATTATCAAAAGTGAGAGTTAAAAACATACGAAAAAAGAAAGAATGAAACAATTGAGTCGACACCAACAGAAAGTTTCAAAGTTTGGGTTTCGACCCGCCCGAAGGATTCAGCCCCACCACAGATAGACGCGAGTCACGCCGAAGCGAACTTAATCTCCCTTGCGAACCAAAGATAGGTCGAAAGACGAACTGAAAGCAAACGACCAAACGACCTTTGAGGAGAGACCAATATGAAGATCCTGATACTTGGTGGCACAGGCAGGATAGGATCTGCCTCCGCCTTGGACCTTGCAAGAGATGACAAAATCGATTCAGTGGGCCTCGTCGGCCGAAGAGAAAGCGACCTTGAAAAGGTGGATGAATGGATCGGGAGCGAAAAAATCAATCGTCACGTCCTGGACCTCGCCGACAAAAAAGCCACATCAAGGCTGATGGAAGAGTACGATGTGGGGATAATCGCCCTCCCTGACAGGAGATCTAGCTACAACGCTCTTGAATCCGCGATAGAATCCGGCCTGAACGTTGTGGACATTCTAGAAGAGTACCACAGACGTCCCGATCCTTACGAGATAGAAGGGCTGAATGTTCCAGAAGGCTTGAGCCTCGAGGAATACGGCGAAAGTCTCCATGAACGAGCAGAAGAAAACGGCGTCACCATCCTCGACGGAATGGGATTTGCGCCAGGCCTTGGTAACATCACTTTGGGTGAGGGCATAAGAAAGCTGGACACGGCCTACAAGGCGACGGCCAGAGTTGGCGGAATTCCCACCAAAGAATCGGCGATGAGGCACCCCTTGGGCTACATTATCACCTGGTCCTTCGCCCACGTCTTAAGAGAGTACATGATAAAGGTCAAAGCGATCCGCGAGGGCGAAATTGTCGAAGTTGACCCACTCTCTGACAGAGAACGCTTCAGGTTCGACGCTTTCGGAAAAGATGAGGCCTTAGAATGCGCTCTGACCCCTGGAATGCCCAGTTTTCTTTACACAAGGCCAAACCTCCGGGAGTTTTCTGAAAAGACGATACGATGGCCAGGTCACTGGGACGGGATTGATCTCTTCAACGACTGCGGCCTTCTCAGTCTTGAACCCGTTAAGTTTGATGAATTGAGCGTAACGCCCAGAGATTTCTTCGTCTCGGTCTTAGAGCCAAAGCTCAGGCCCTTGCCAGAGGATAGAGACGTCTGCGTCATGTGGAACTCAGTTTTGGGCGAAAGGAGCGGAGAAGACGCCAGGATCGACTACTACATGTGGGCCGAGTCAGACGAGGATATGGGGATATCGGCCATGGCCAGAGTTACCGGTTTTTCTGCCGCCATTGGCGCAAGGCTTCTTGGCAGAGGCGAAATAGACGGCCAGGGAATAGTTGCGCCAGAAGATGGAATCAAGGGTGAGACGTACAGGAAGTTCATGGCAGAGCTTGGAAAAAGAGGAATCGAGGTTTTCGAGGCCGAAAATAGATGATATGTGACATCCCGAGACGGCTTTGATCTGGCGCTAAATCGGGAGGAGAATCATGCAAGATCCATGCGAGATCCATAGATCCATTCTAGATCTCCTCTCGATGCGGATCATGGGCACCCGAACAATCAAGATAATCTATCACAATACATCTGGTTCCAGGTTCGATCCAAACACGATCCCCTGTGCCAGCGGAAGTTTCGAAGACCAGTTGACGGTGACAGTCTGGCGGCGCATGTAAGCCTTCCAGGCGTCAGACCCCGCCTCTCGCCCGCCACCGGTCTCCTTCTCGCCGCCAAACGCGCCTCCAATCTCTGCGCCAGAAGTTCCTATGTTCACGTTGGCAAGGCCGCAATCTGAACCGCCTGCCGAAAGAAAGCTCTCTGCGGTTCGTAGGCTGTCGGTGAATATGGAGCTTGAAAGGCCCTGTGGGACCGAATTGTGAATCGCGATCGCCTCTTCAAAACTCTCGTACTCGATCAGGTAAAGGATTGGAGCAAAAGTCTCTTCCTTCACGACGTCGGTTTGGGATGGCATCTTGACCACAGCGGGCTCAATGAAGTTAGATCCCTTCTCTGGGATAGTATTTCCTCCAAATATTACGCGACCACCATCCGATTTTGCTAGATCCAAGGCTTTGAGCATCTTCTTTACTGCTCCATTATCGACCAGTGGACCCATCAAGATCCCATCGCCGAGAGGATCGCCTATAGTCACCTGCTTGCAGGCACCAATGAGCCGATCTTCTAGGCCTCTTGATACGCTTTTGTGCACGATGACGCGGCGGGTCGATGTGCACCTTTGACCTGCAGTTCCCACCGCTCCAAAGAGGATGGCTCTGGCTGCCTGGTCGAGGTCAGCGTCTTTGGCCACGATGACTGCGTTGTTTCCGCCAAGCTCCAGGATCGAATTTCCCAACCTCTTGGCGACGAATTCAGAAACGTGACGGCCAACCTCGGTGGACCCTGTAAATGATATCAGAGATATCCGGCGATCTTTGACGAGAAGATTGCCCACGTCATGCCCAGTTCCCACGACCAGGTTGAAGATCCCCTCTAAACCGTGGTCTTCCATCACTTCGTTTGCGATGTTCTGAACGGCAATCGCAGTGAGCGGAGTCTTGGAAGAAGGTTTCCACAGAATTGCATCGCCACAAACGGCGGCGATGATTGCGTTCCAGGACCATACCGCGACCGGGAAGTTGAATGAGGTTATGACTCCTACGATCCCCAGAGGGTGCCACTGCTCATACATTCGATGTCTTGGTCGCTCCGACTGCATCGAAAGGCCGTAAAGCTGCCTTGAAAGGCCCACGGCAAAGTCGGATATGTCAATCATCTCCTGAACTTCACCTCGCCCCTCTGCCCTGATCTTGCCCATCTCCAGGCTTACGAGATCGCCCAGATCATCTTTTTGCGCCCGCAACTTCGCCCCAAAATCTCGTACCACCTCGCCCCTCTCGGGCGCTGGCATCTCGCGCCAGGATGAGAACGCCTTCTCTGCTGCAAATACAACCTTCTCATAAGTCTGAGATGTGGCCTGACGAACGAGGGCGATCGGCTCACCTGTGGAAGGATTGTTCGATGCGAGAATCCCTCCGGCCGGATCTTTGATCCAGCCGCCAGGTCCCGTGCAAGCTCCTGGATTTTCGTCTTCGATTCCTAATCTCCTCAACAGCGATTTCAAATTAGATCCTCCTGGAGTGGCCTTCCCAGATCGCGCCAGCTTTGGTCCGGTCAGTTCCGCTAGATCAGTTCCCGGTCGACTTTATCACGTTTCCGTTCTCGTCTAGCGACACCCTTGTGACTATAGGGATCTTTGCGCCATCTTCTGCGGTCACCGTCTTTTTGAAGGTGAAAACCGTCACCTTTGAAGGTATCGCTCTTGGGTGGACGAGTCCAAGCTTCCGTTCCGATGCGGGGGAAACTGTGCGTTCTTCTTCCTGAACCGAAGGCAACTCGTCTGCCAGCTCGGGAGAATCCTCTTTGACGAACTCTATTGCTAATTTCTTCAACTCTCTCTCGGACAGGGTCATTCTATCTCCTCCAACCTCAACGAAGGATCTGCAAACATAACAAACTCAAGAAGCGTCTTCTCTCCGGTCTTATCGAGATAACCGCTCATCCTTATCGTCTCTCTGGCAAAGTCCACCTTGGCCTTGAGAAAAGCCTCTCCGAAGGTGAGGCCATCTTTCACGTGCTCGTAGAACTTCTGAACTATCAGGTCGGCATCGGTAGCAGGAGGCACAGACGGCCCATAGGCGATCTTGGTCGAGCCGACAAAACAGGCAACTTTCTTTGACAAAAACGCGAGGGATATCGCCTCGTCTGCCACTTTCTCGATTATGTTCGCACCATAACACGCTTCACTGCAAACCACGGCGTTCTCGACCACGGCACCGTCTAGCTTTTCTGGGCTGAAGGCGACTGGATAGTTGTTGCGGATCTGGCCATACCAGTGACGGGTCTCTTCTGAACCGTGAAGGTTGAAGTAGAAGTAACCTATTCGATTCAGCCAGTCGGGCTCAAGATCGACGTTGATCATTGGCGGGGACAATCTCAGGTCGTCTCCGTGTTCGATCGTCTCGTAGACGTGTTCTGATGCCCGCTTCCAGACATTGGCAGAGTAACCAAACGAACTGCTCTTTGCCCTCTTGATCCTGGATGTGGCAGTTTCCAAGAGTGCGGCGAAGAATTCAGGATCGTTCGAGTTGTCATCGGGCAATCGTCCCAGGGATCGTTCTGGTATCAAGACGTCCTCATCTCTCGAAGCGTAAGGATTGTCAGATGGAACCTCGAGGTCTCCGTCATCTCCGCAAGGGTTTGAAAGGACGTGGAAAGGTATGATGAAGTGGCCGCCCAGTATCAAGAAGTGGTTGGGGGTGAGCCTTTTTTCCAGATCGTCTACCAGGCCTTTGATTTCACTTGCCTTTTTGGGATTCACCGGGCTCAGGCCGTGGGGAGAAAGCGAGGCCGCATCGTCTACGTAAACCAAAGTCGCAGGAAGACCCGCAGCATTCGACGCTGTGATGTAGTTTTCGATTCTTCTTTCGATCAGGCTGAGGCCAGAAGCCCCGTATTTGTCCAACAGATTCGTTTTGCTGCTGATTATGAGGGATGAGGCTTTCAGGCCTGAAGATGCTGATATCGAGAACTCACCGCGGCCTCGATAGGAATAGACCATGATGTGGTAGTCACCTTTCTTCGTCGAATCGATGGTGATGTTCTCCTTGGATCTGCCGCTGGTGCTCTTGAAGTCATACTTGAGGTTGGTTGGCCGCTCACCACGTCGGACGTAGAGATCGAAATCTGCGTCCAGCGGACCTGTCAAGTCCAGTATCAGTCTCTCACCATTCTTTGCGTTCAATAGGTAATAGCTGGCCTCTTTGCTTCCGTTTAAGTTCCCTTGCGCCTGTTGGCCGTAACTTAGTTCCACCACTTCTGAAGGTACCTTGGTGGACAAGGTGAAGTCTCCACTGCCCCGATAAGAGTAAACCATGATGTAGTAGGTCCCTTCCTTTGTGGGGCCTATGGTCAAGGTCTCATCTGCAGAAGAGGTGATCATCTTAAAGTCCCAGTTGTACCGCGAGACGTCTTCACCGTACTTCACGTAGAGGTCAAAATCACCTCGTTCTGGCCCGTCCAAGCTTATGATCAGCTTCTTGTTGGCGTCAACCTGGACCCTATAGCCTATCATTTTTTTCTCGGCCATCCAGCCCGATTCCGTCTCACCTATGGATATTTCAGAGAATATCGTCTGAACACCTCCCAACTTATCTCATACCCATCATTAGGATAAATAATTTGTTCATGTAAACTAATGGAAAATGGTTGAGTGAAACGCAGTCAAATCACGGCGGCGCATCCTGCAGCAAACTGCGGAATGTTCATTATCAATATTGTATAAAATTTTGATGAGCGTTCAACATCTATTGAGGCACTGGAAGGCGACCGATGGAATCTTCGCTGAAGCTTCCAAGGTACAGCATCCCCACCTCTTCCTGAACGCTGGTTATGTGAGCATATGATCCCGAAGGGTCCTGCAGGTTGAAGATGACGCGCCCATCCAAGTCCAGTCCCAGGACGAAACCATACCTTGGAGGCGTCAATACACGGGAAGGCAATCTAACCAAAACTTTTCTGAAAGGCGGGTGCGAAAATGCAAAATCGACGGCGGAATCTCGAGGAGTGACGAAGGCTAGCCAGAAAAACTCCGTTCCGGTGGAAATTCTGTTGGGAAAGCCAGGAAGGTTATCTACGAAGACCTCAAACTCGCCTTTTTTGGGACCTGCAAGCCAGTATCGCAGTACTCGATAGCGTCCAGTCTCTGCCACGAGCACAAAAGACTGGCCCGGGCTCACTGCAACTCCGTTTGCAAAGTAGAGCCCATCGAGCAAGACCTCAGTGGATCCAGTGTCAGGATCGTAAGACAGGAACCTCCCATTGGGCCTGTGTTCCATCAAATCCAGCATGTAGTCTTGCACCCCCGAATTTGTATGGCGCATCGGTAAAGTATAGTGCTTAACGATACCTTTCGGACAAATCTCTAACTCGTAAGAGTTTGGGATTTGTCCTATTCGTATCGTTAAGCACTATTCTGGCGAGAACCGATTAGATTCATCTAATCGGTTCGTGACTATAGATGGTGCCATCCTCGGCAATGTCAAGATCGTCGGTCAAGCCAAAAGAAAGCCCCTCTGCCTCGGTGCTCAAGACGACGATCTCGCCTTCAGGAGTGATCAAAAGGAGGCCTTTGTACCCATCTGCCACGATCAAATCTCCGTCTGAATCGAATTCAAGCCTCGCAGGACGGCCGCCAGTGTCGGCGAAGAGTTCGGCATCTTTTCTGGAGGAAAGCCGCACGATCTTTCCATCGACCATCCCGCCATAGATTCGACCTTGAGAATCCAAGGCGACATCTTCTGGCCCTATGCCAACACCCTTGCCCAGAAGTTCGACTGATGCCAGACGGTCGTTTGGCGCATAGATCCCTTCGAGATTTGGAGCTTTCGGTGGCGTCCAAGCCGCTGGATCGATTGGAACCGGCCAGAAGAGAATATATGCCAAAATCAGGGCCGCGCCCAAGGCAGAGATTATGGCAATTTGGTGGCGGGTCATCAGACTCACATATGTAATTTATAGATATTTAATCATAGTGGTAGAGGTTCACATGTCACACCGACCCAGAATCGCCAGATGCCGTTTTGGCGTGATCCACGAACACCTTTATGATCTTAGGATCTTCGCCCAGACCTTCAACATTGACGTCTGTTTTGAATCCTGCCTCTTCAAAGAGGCGCGCCCACGATTCTTCTTTTTCTCCTGCCATGTCCTTTAGAGCATGAGCCCCAGCCACCAAAAGAAACGGCATCAATTTGATTCGTTTTGCGCCTGATGACTTCACTTCTTCTAGAACGTCTTTGACCCCCCAAAATCCATCCAGAGTTCCCAAAAAGACGTTCTGATGATCCCTTTCCAATATCCTGGCCATGAGAGCGTAGGTGCTGTCACCTGGATGATTGGTCCCATGTCCCATCAGAACCACCGCCACCTTCTTGGGATCTCTCGATTCATCTCCACTCGCACCTCCGACGATCCCGAACTGAGACGTTAATGCCAACGAAACCCTCTCGCAATCGTTCTTGGATGCGAGAAGCGGCATCCCAAGATCAAGGCGCTTGAACCCGAACGTTCCTCCAACGCCATTTAAACCCCTGACTAACCCGGCCAGATCGTGAAACTCTCCGGCAGGAGCGATGTGGAAGAATTGGACCACCACTTCTTTGCATCCTCGATCCTGAAGATTCGCTAACGCAGTCAAGGGATTGGGAATGAGGATCCCTTTCACAGCCAATCTTTTGCGGATCACGTCTCCTGTGAAGGCGATCTCGACCTTTGCACCGGGAAATTCCGCCTCAAAGATCACCTTGATCTCGTCATAAGTGCCCCTGGCTTTGGCGCTGAGAGATCCATAAGCAACCAAGACTATGCCAAACTTGGACTCTTCTTGTGATGACATAATAATCGCCACGTATTCGATTGGTCGTTGTACCCATTACCACGAAAGTGGCACCAAAACATATCGAGTTTCATATTTCGGACATGAACTTTTGGGTCATGAGCATTTTTTAGTCGACGGGTTCTTTCACCTCGTCGCCCCCTAACGTCTCGCGAAAAGTTCGAAGGGAAGTTGCAAGAACCCGGGTCTGGCCCATCACCGACGCTATGAATATGGTGTCCAAAATTTCGTCCCGGCTGGCTCCAGCCCTTCTGGCCGCGTTTATATGGACCTTCAAGCATTTGTCTGCACATGCACTTGCCGCAGCGGCAATGGTGATCAGCTCGGCGGTCTTCTCGTCAAGGCTTCTTGGCCTCAATGCATAAAAGTCCTTCAGACTGGAGAATACGAAGAACTCAGGCCTCTCCCGCATGATCGTCAATATTGGTGGGATGCATCCGAAGAATTCCTCGCTGTCTTCGAGAATGTCGTCGCTCAAAGAGTCTGCGTTCTCCAATACCTCCTGAATCAGCTTCTTGTTCTCAGGTTTCATGATCAATCAACCCTTTTTGGTGCTGATAAAACTTCTTTTGGCAATAACACGTAATATGTTGTCTACGGAAAAGACGTTTTAGACTCCTTGAATTCCTCTGATTTTCTCAAGGAGCTTGCAACTTGCACAGATCCCATTGCTAGAAGGCTCTCCACAAAGAGTACACGGCACCACTTGGTAGCTCTCAGAAGGTGCTTGGAGATCCAGTATCCGATCAAACCCCCTCATGATCGAGTATCTCGTGCCGGGATGTTTTGCCTCAAACTCGTTTAGCGTCGACTTTACCTCTTGCCTTATAGCCCTCGTTATGTAAGGGCAGGACGAAAAATCCATGGGAAGGTCATGAGTCATGGCGTAGATGGCAACCTCTTTTTCGGGAACGCGACGCAGAGGCTTGATCCTTGGGACCATTCCTTCAAGAACTCTCCTGGGCCGCAGCCTGTAAAGCCGGTCAATATCGCCCTTGAGGTAATTCAACATCACTGTCTGGGCTTCATCATCCAGATTATGGCCCGTCGCAAGAGCGTCAGCCCCAAGTTCTCTTGCGGTCCTGTTCAAAAGGTTCCTTCTCAAGACGCCACAGAAGGTGCAAGGCCCCTGCTTATGGTCCTGCAAAGCCATTTCGTCTGTGGTGACGTCATAGACATCTTTGAAACTTCTGACCACGTGATCGAGATTCAGCCTTTTTGCGACCGACCGGGCTGCATCGAGGGTCCCAGATCGGTAACCTTCGATCCCCTCATCGATGGAGATTGCGATCAATTCCACGTCTTCCCTGTCGGAAAAGAGCGAGTGTAGGATGCAAAGAAGTGAGGTGCTGTCCTTTCCGCCGGAAACTGCAACCCCGATCCTACAAGGCTTTCCAAAGATCCTGTAAGGGCGCAAAACCTCTCTCACCTTCCGGTGAACGTCCTCTTCAAAGTGATGGCTGCAAAGGTGACGCCCCGAGTATTTCTGGTAAATTATCGATCTTGCGTTGCATTTGTCACAAGGTATCATCCGACCAATCCCGGGAATTCCCTGATATAAGAACTTATGCGGAAGGTCGCAGTATATGGAAATATCTCCAACCACAGGTCAAACTTGAGTTCACCCATCTGACCACATGAAGTTTTATTATCCTAGATCCAGTTCAATGTATCATCTTGAACCGAAGAAGCGCTGCAACACCTCCAAGAGACTCAAGCCTATTTCCTGGCTCAAACTCAGAGCTAAATATCACAACTCGGCCTCTCGAGTTCGTCACATCCCTCATCAGATCGTCCATATCAGACCTTCTTACTAGCTTGTCTGAAATCATCAGAGTCTCAACCGAGCCATAATCGACCGCCATCCTCACCTCTTTGGAGCCGTAGGCCGCCTTGCCATCGGTTGCGATCTCTCTGAAGAGCGCCTCGATCAAGGATGCTTCCTGAGCCAATCTGCTGTCCTCAAGAACCTTCTCAACTGCGCCCCGCCTCAAAACTTCCTGGAACCCAGGCATTCCTATAGAAGAGGCGTCATAAAGGACGATCCTCTTTCCAAGCTCCGGATAGAGCGAATCGATCCTCTTTTTGAGATCCTCTTTCGTGAACCCGGGACCTGCAAGGAGGACCTGAGCCTCACTTCCTGCAACCCGATCCAGCTCGCTGGCACACTCCTCCAGAAACTCAGACCTTCGATTGCCACCCTTTCCGTCCATGCCTTTGCCGCTTCCCATCCGGATTTCAGAGGCGGTCACCACACCAAACTGGCGAAGAACTCCTATGGTCGCCTCGCCCTCTTCGATCAGAGCTATCACCACTTTTGGCCTTCGCGATTCTGCTACGGCTTCTTTTATTCGCATTAGCTCAGAGGGGCGCCAATGATATTTGACGATCGATAGATTCGAACCTGCCTCAAGGTTGATGGTGTGATAAGACCCAACATCGGGACCTGACACGATGACACCATGAACCCTGAGCCAGTTTGAATAGATGTGAAACTCGACCGCTTCTACCCTCACGCCCAGACGGACAGGGCGACGTTCCAGCTTTTCGGGCCGAAGCTTATCGGTAGCACCTGTCACTTTTCTGTGAGTTAAAGCAAAAACCAGGTTTCCTGGGCGTATCAGGTGTTTCAAATGCCACAGATCATCGATCGACTCTGGCACCAGAGATATCTCACCCTCGTCACCGCGCAGGGACTTCTTCAGGATGCGCATGCTACCCCTTCGATCAAAAAGCTTAAATCGATTGTGTGAATAGGGAGGGCCTGAGCCGCCATAACTCAGTTGGTAGAGTGTCTGGCTGTTAACCAGATTGTCACAGGTTCGAGCCCTGTTGGCGGCGCTTTATCCTATCCATTCCTTTCTTGGGCCTGTAGCTTAGTCAGGTTAGAGCGCTCGGCTCATAACCGAGCGGCCGCCGGTTCAAATCCGGCCAGGCCCACTTTGTATCAAGAAAATGTTTTCAACAACTTATCTTGTTCAAACTCTTATGAGTTTGAGAATTGATCAGACCTTATCATTAATCGTTAGCGCTGTTGCTGGCAAGAACAAATCGGTGCTATCCGACTGGTTCTTGACTGTTATAGTGTTTAACGATACCTTTCGGACAAATGTCGAACTCGTCAGAGTTCGACATTTTGGCCTATTCGTATCGTTAAGCGCTATTCAGGCGAGAACAAATCAGTCTCGTCTAATCGGTTTTCGGCAATAGATCTTTTGCAGCCACTTTAGCAGCCTTCTGCCAGGCAGATATCTTCTTTAGACTTATGCCGGTCTTCTCGACCAGTTCTCCAGTTTCAAAATCGATGAGATCTTGGACCCGCTCTATGCCGACATTGCCAAATTTCTCCAAAGTCTTGGGCCCAATTCCAGAGATGTTGGTCAACGCCTTGATTTCGGCCTTCTCCTTTTCCTCTTTGGCTTTCTTCGCCTGCCACTCGTCGAAGTTGCATTTGGGACATCCGAGGTTCCAGGGCCGTTTGCCCTTGTTTACGATCTTTATGAGATTCATCCCGTGTATCTCACAAATCTTGTCGGTAACCACGACCATCCCGAATCGAGGAAGTGGAAGCGTATAGGTGCAATCAGGATAGCCCGTGCATCCTATGAAACGGCTGCCGCGCCTGCCGCGCCGAATTATCAACTCGGACTTACACTGAGGACACGGCCCCACAATCTTGTCGGTCCGAAGACCCTCTCTGAGAGAAGTCTCTATATCTTCCCGGTTTTCCAACATATCGTCGAAGACCGAGTCCAGCATGGTCCTGGATTCATCGATAACTTCACCTTCCTTGATCTGGCCCTCAGATATCTTGGTCATATCCCCTTCAAGGATCTGGGTCATCTCAGGGTTGGTTATGGTGGGCGAATATTTTTCTAGGGTATCGATGACGGCATAGGCGGTGTTGGTGGGTGTCATGGGATTTCCGTGAACGTAAGCTCTCCCATACAGTTTGCTTATTATCTCATGCCTCGTCGACTTGGTACCCAACCCCAAGTCATCCATCAACTTCACGAGCCTGCCTTGGCCGTAACGAGCAGGAGGCTGGGTCTCTTTTTCGACCAGGTCAGTATCTATCACCATCAGACTCTCGCCTTCCTGGAGTTCTGGCAATATCTGCTCTTTGGCCTTGCTGTAAGGATAGCAAGCTCTCCAACCAGGTTCGATCTGCCTTGCACCGTTGGCCCTGAAAGTTTCGCCACTTATGTCAAACGCGACCCTCATCACTTCCCACCTGGAGACTGGTGAAAGAGTAGCCAAAAATCGTCTCACAACAAGCTCGTAGATCTTCCATTGGTCCTCTTTCAGCTCGGTCTTGGAGACAAAAGAGGTAGGATAGATGGGAGGATGGTCAGTAGATTCCCTCTTGCCCCTGGTGGGGGTCATGGACCCTTTCAAGACCTTTTTGGCATACTCATTAAATGGCCCCTTTTTCAGGGCGGATACCAGCGCCTTGAGATCCAGTGTGGGTGGATAAACGGTGTTTTCGGTCCTGGGGTAACTGATGTACCCATTTGTGTAGAGCCATTCGGCGATCCTCATGGCGTTGGCAACAGATACTCCAATACCGCTGGCAGCGCTTATGAAGGCGGTGGTGTCGAATGGCGTGGGCGGTTTGTCAATTCTCGCCTTGGTCTTGACAGAAGTCACCAGAGCCACATCGCCGAGCCTCGAGAGAATGGAGCCTGCGTCTTCCTCGTCCCAGATCCTGCCCTTTGAGTGCTTGACCCGAAGATCCTTTTCGAGATCAGCATAAATCTCCCAGTATGGATCAGACTGGAAAGATCTGATCTTCTTTTCCCGATCGACGATCAGAGCCAGTGTGGGGGATTGGACGCGGCCCACAGAAAGGAAGTTCTTGCCCAACCTCCCTGCCGTGATAGATATAAAACGGGTCAAGGCCGCGCCCCATATGAGATCGATCACTTGTCTGGCTTCGCCAGATGAGGCCAGATCAAAGTCCACGTTTCCGGGTGATTGGAAGACTTCTTGGATCTCTTCTTTTGTGATGGCGCTAAATCGGACACGATCAGCTCCAACTTGAGGGTTGACTTCCCTGACGATGTTCAGCGCCTCAACGCCGATGAGTTCACCTTCTCGGTCATAGTCGGTGGCTATTGTGACGTGATCGGCAGCTTTAGCCAGTTCCTGGAGGGCGGCAACTATCTTTTCCTGAGTGGGCTTTGTCACCACTTCAGCATGGATCAGATCCCTGAAGTCCACCTTCTGCCAGTTATTATACCCGGGAGGATAATCCACTCCCACCACGTGACCGCTTAGCCCCAAGACGACTTTGTCGTCAAAACAGAATGTCTCGATCCCGTGAGCCCTATTCACGCGGGGCTTTGGGGTGGCGAGAATTTGGGCGATTCGCTTGGCAACGTTATGCTTTTCCGCGATGATGAGATGCATCCGACCTTCGCCACTTCAGGAGATAATATAAATATCTATCGCAGCGAGGATAGGATTACAACGTATTGGGTCGGAGCATATCGTTTTTGGGACTGAAAGCGAGCTTGCTGCTTATCCTTATGTGATTTGATGAGTGGGCAACCCCAAACCCGCGGTAATGCTCGCGAACCCAAAAAGAGGTATGTCTATAGAACGTACAGAATATGTGCAAACAATCGATGATTGTTCGTTTGTAGTAACACAACTATGGACATTCAGTATTCATCTAAAGAAGATTGTGTTGTCATTTTGTAAAATAGTTTATTCATCGTTTCACAATTATATATCCCATAATGCTGATATTTCGAAGTATAATCTCGATTGACAAATTTTATATAAATTTTTATTTTACTTAATGTGTATTATGGGGTCCTTCATGATCTATAACGAGCAAGACAGGTGGATCTACCCAAACGGATATAATATGCATGTTATATCATATACCGCGCAAAAACTTTAAGTATACAGATCTCCGTTGAGAACATGGCGGGAGGCCATAAAGGAACGGAAGATATTGCTGGGTATACCCAATCAGTTTGAAGCGTAATCATGCCGTTCGCTCCAGCAGTCCGATTCTATGTAGTTTCTCTGCTAAAAGGTAAAGGAGGACAAAGAACGTGTCTGACAAAATAGACCTCTATAGTGACCGTGGCGTTCTTTTAAAGAGTGACGTTGACCTGAGCGCCGTCAGCCCACTCAAGAACGTGGCGATGAAGAAACTGATCAACCTGACCAAGCGAACCGTTGCGGTTAACCTTGCAGGGATTGAAGGCGCCCTGAAATCCGGAAAGGTCGGTGGACAGGGAAGACAGCTCAAAGGACGTGAACTCCAGTATGACGTCATTGCCAATGCAGACGCCATTGCCGGAAAAATCAAAGAACTTTTGCAGGTAGAAGACGGCGACGACACCAACGTCGAGATACTGGGCGGCGGAAAGCAGCTTTTGGTCCAGATCCCCACCGCTAGGGCAGACGTCGCTTCCGAGTTCGTTGTTGGAATGACTGCAGCAGCTGCATCTACCACCGAGGCGCTCGTCGAGCAGTTCAACACTAACCTGTACGACGCACCCATGGTCCACGCTTCTGTTTGGGGCCAGTATCCACAGACTGTACCCATGACTGGCGGAAACATTGCTTCTGTTCTGAACATCCCACAGAACGATGAAGGTCTGGGCTTCGCCCTCAGAAACATCATGGCAAACCACGTTGCAGCCATCACCGGGCGGAACGCCATGAACAGTGCAGCTTTGTCTTCCATCTTCGAGCAGATAGGAAACTTCGAGATGGGCAACGCAATGGGCATCTTCGAGAGGTACCAGCTTTTGGGCCTTGCGTACCAGGGTCTAAACGCAAACAACATAGTCTACGACATGGTCAAAGCAAACGGCAAGACCGGAACCGTCGGAACTGTCGTTCAGTCCACAGTCGAGAGGGCCCTTGAAGACGGCATCATAAAGGTGGATGAGGTTCTGCCTTCCGGATTCAAGATGTATGACGCAGTGGATGTCTCCATGTGGAACGCCTACTGTGCAGCAGGCACTCTTGCTGCAACCATGGTCAACTGCGGTGCTCTCCGAGGCGCTCAGGCAGTGTCCTCAACTCTGCTGTACTTCAACGATATAATCGAGAAAGAAACTGCACTCCCAGGATGCGACTGGGGTAAGGTTATGGGAACTGCGGTTGGGTTCTCCTTCTTCAGCCACTCCATCTACGGCGGCGGCGGACCTGGTGTCTTCAACGGAAACCACATCGTGACCAGACACTCCAGAGGATTTGCCATCCCCTGTGTATCTGCAGCAGTTGCTCTTGACGCAGGCACACAGATGTTCACACCTGAGATGACCTCAAGCCTCGTTGGAAACGTCTACGGTGAGATTAAGGAATTCCGCGAGCCTATCACCTCGGTTGCGGAGGCTGTATAGACAGAGTTGGTTTATGCATGGTCACTAAATCAGACACGGAACCAGTCCAGATAGAAATATTCCCCAACAGGTTCCTCAAGCCAGAGACGGCCCAGTGCCTTCTCAATGAAGTGTATAACGTAGGCGGCATCACCAGGATGATGATCCAGGGGCCCAATTTACCAAAGTCGGTGCCTTATGGCCCTGCAAGAGGGCTTCCCGTCGAGGAGAATTTAAACATCCTCTTGGAACTGGGAGATCAAGCTCTCGAGCTGAGAGTCAAAGTCGGCAGGATTTGGCTTGAGTTAGTAAGTGAGGATTACATCGAAAAGATCAAGGCGGCGTGTGAGCGAGCGCTGCCCTGTTCTTTCAACATAAAGAAGGGGAAATTTTTCCGAACTAAATCAACCGTTTCCGATTACGCTAAGTACGGAAACGATGTTGACGAAAAGATGCTCGGACTGGTCGACCCGAAGGCCAAGAGGGAAAGAGACTTGGCCATATTGTCTGATACAAGGTGACGCATAATCTTTTCAGAAGAAGGTGTAGTACTTATGGCATACGAACCCCAATATTATCCAGGCAGTACGTCTGTAGGCGTTAACAGGCGTAAACACATGTCCGGCGACTTGGAGAAGTTGAGAGATATCTCCGATGCCGATGTAGTAACTATAATGGGCCACAGGGCACCTGGTGCAGACTATCCAAGCACCCACCCGCCACTGGCCGAGATGGGCGAACCTGACTGCCCCATAAGGCAGCTTGTAGAACCCACCCCAGGAGCCGCAGCTGGAGACCGAATCAGGTACTCTCAGTTCACGGATTCCATGTACAACGCGCCCGCAATCCCCTACTGGAGAAGCTACTGGGGAGCAATCAACTGCAGAGGCTGCGATCCAGGAACCCTGTCCGGTAGGCAGATCATCGAGGCCAGAGAGAGAGATATCGAAGAGTACACTAAGACCCAGATGGACTCTGAGATGACTGACCCTGCCCGCGCTACGATGAGAGGCTGCACAGTGCACGGTCACTCACTAAGGCTTGACGAAGAAGGCATGATGTTCGACATGCTGGCCAGATGCGAACTGGGAGACGACGGTAATGTGTCTTATCTCAAGGACCAGGTAGGTATTCCCCTGGACCAGAAGGTCAACGTCGGAAGGGCCATGAGCGAAGAAGAGGTCGCTGCGAGGACCACCATCTTCAGGTACGACAACGTATCCTTCGGAGGACTCGGTGACGCGCCAGAAAGGAAGTTTGACGAGGGACTGGTCGCCCTGCACCACATGTGGGAACGCAGAAGCAAGTGGGGCTTCAGACCAGAGTAATTGGTGGTGAGATAAGATGGGAAATATTCACACTAAGAAGCTGTTCGTAAAGGCTCTGAACAAGAAGTTCGGAAAGGACTTTGACCTTGCAGGAAAGAAGGCTGATTACGCCCCCTTCAAGAAACTGGGCATCCTTCAAAGCGATCGTAAGAAAGAGTTTATGGCGGCATCCAAGGCTCTGGAGGGCAAGCGTGGAATCACCATGTACAACCCTTACCTCCACGCTGGCGGAATCCCGATGGGCCAGAGACAGATTGTGCCTTACAAGCTGTCCACCACCGAGTACATCGTCGAGGGTGACGATCTTCACTTCGTCAATAACCCTGCCATGCAGCAGATGTGGGATGACATTCGAAGGACCGTCATAGTCGGTCTGGACATGGCCCACGAAGTGCTGGAAAAGAGGTTGGGCAAAGAAGTTACTCCCGAGACCATCAACAACTACCTTGAGATTCTGAACCACGCCATGCCCGGCGCTGCTGTGGTCCAGGAACACATGGTCGAGACCCACCCCGGTCTGGTTGATGACTGTAACGTCAGGATGTTCACCGGTGACGACGATCTCGCTGACGAGATCGACGACATGTACCTGATCAACATCAACGAGCTCTTCCCCGCAGATCAGGCAGAAGAGATCAAGGCCGCCATGGGCAAGACCTCCTGGCAGGCAATCCACATCCCAACAATTGTATCCAGGACTTGTGATGGTGGTACCACCTCCAGGTGGAGCGCCATGCAGCTGTCCATGACTTTCATCGACGCCTACAACATGTGCGCCGGTGAGGCCGCTGTGGCTGACCTCGCTTTCGCTGCAAAGCACGCGGCCGTCATCCAGATGGGCGACATGCTTCCTGCAAGGAGAGCCAGAGGCCCCAACGAGCCCGGTGGAGTCAGCTTCGGATTCCTGGCCGACATGGTCCAGACCCAGAGAGTTAAGCCCTGGGACCCGCCACAGATCTCACTGAACGTTGTGGCCGCTGGAACGATGCTGTACGACCAGATCTGGCTGGGCAGTTACATGTCCGGTGGTGTCGGGTTCACCCAGTACGCAACTGCAGCTTACACCAACGACGTGCTGGATGACTTCTCCTACTATGGCTGCGACTACGGCGTAGACAAGTATGGTGGCTGGGGAGAGGCTCCGTCCACTTTGGATGTTGTCAAGGATCTGACCACCGAGACTACCCTGTACGACATGGAGCAGTATGAGGCGTTCCCGACCCTGCTCGAGGACCACTTCGGTGGATCTCAGAGGTCTGGTATCATGGCAGCATCCTGCGGTGTCACCTGCGGCTGCTTGACTGGAAACAGTCAGATGGCTCTTGCAGGCTGGTATCTCAGTCACATGATCCACAAGGAAGGCTGGGGCAGAATGGGCTTCTTCGGATACGACTTGCAGGACCAGTGTGGTCCCACCAACGTCTTCAGTTACCAGGGCGACGAGGGCAACCCCCTGGAGATCAGAGGACCCAACTATCCGAACTACGCCATGAACGTTGGTCACCAGGGCGAGTACGCAGGTATCTCCAGCGCTGCTCACGCAGGTCGCGGAGACGCGTTCTGCTGCAACCCATTGGTGAAAGTCACCTTCGCAAACCCCGCGCTGCTCTTCACTTGGGAAGACATTCGCAAGGGATACGGAATGGGTGGCGCCAGAGAGTTCCGCGCAGCTGGCGAGAGATCTCTGGTCATGCCCGCAGTGTAGGCGTAACGCCTACGCTCTTTTTTATATTTTTGGCTAAACGTAGAGTTAGCCTTGGCTGTAAAAAATTGTCCAGATCTCAGAATTTCCATTCTCGAAAAAATTTACGATAAACGCAGCAGAATGCCCGCGAATTTGGTGGTAGGACAGATAGCGTCCACCTTTCATTGATACAGAATTTATTTGATATTGCACTAACTGATTAGAATCATTTTTCATGATGATAAGCCAATTTATTTTTAATATAGTATTATTTGGTGCAACGTTGCGTGATGTATTCGTAAATATGTCATTATTATAGATCTTTTTTGCAGGCCAGAACATCATCAAAAATATTTATCTATCAGCTTCGTATGAAACAATTTTGGCAATAAATCACATAGGGGATCGGAGTAGAGGCTATATACAATGGGCATATGCTGGGATAATGGGTGAATCCGCATGAAGGAGAAGATTGAAGTGATCGCTTCACGCGTTCGTGAGCTTCGGGATCTTTCCCAGGTCACAACTGAGGACATGGCCAAGTATCTCAACGTGCCTGTGGAGACGTACAGATGCTATGAAGAGGGAACTCTCGACATCCCCGCGAGCATTCTGCTAGGAATTGCTCAGAAGTTCGACGTCGACATGGGCCTACTCCTAACAGGAGAAGAGTCGAGGATGCGGATATTCACGGTGACAAGGAAAGAAAAGGGCGCAGAAGTAGAGCGCAGAAAGCAGTACAAATATCAAAACCTCGCCGAGAAGTTCGTCCACAAGAAAACAGAGCCTTTCGTCGTGACGGTGGAGCCTCGGGAAGGAACCCCCTCTTCTTACAGCCATCCAGGCCAGGAGTTCGACTATGTTCTGGAAGGATCACTCAAGTTCTACATTCACGATAACGAGATCGTCTTGAACAAGGGTGACTCTATATTCTTTGATTCATCGTACGGGCATGCTATGGAAGCTCTTAACAATGAACCTGCTAAAATGTTCGTTTTAGTGATGTGATAGTCCAATGAGGTGCCGAAAATGTCATCATTAACTGCCAGATTCGTTTCGAGGACAGAATTCGATTCATACGAAGATTTTAAAGAAAATTTCAAGATCATCGTCCCTGAGAACTTCAATTTCGGATTTGATGTGGTAGACGTTTACGCGGAAAGTGATCCAGAGAAGATCGCCCTTGTCTGGTGCAACGACGAAGGAGAAGAGAAGACGTTCACCTTCAAGGATATGAAGCTCCAAAGCGACAAGGCCGCGAACCTATTCCAAAAGTATGGCGTGGGAAAAGGCGATACCGTCATGCTCACGCTCAAGAGCCGCTACGATTTTTGGATCTGTATGGTCGCCCTCAACAAGATCGGTGCGATAGCAATTCCTGCAACGCATATGCTAAAAGTGAAGGATATCGTATACCGAATAAAGAAGGCAGGCCTGAAGATGATCGTCTGCATCGAAGAAGACAGCGTCTCAGAACAAGTCGAAGGGGCTTATAGAGAGCTCGGTGACACATCGTTGGTCAAAGCCTTTGTGGGCGAAGAGTATCGCGAAATCGATGGTTGGGTGAACTTCAGAAAAGAGCTAAAAGATATGTCGCCCGATTTTCCCAGGCCCACCGGAGATGCTGCGACCAAGAACTCTGATGTTCTTCTTGGATATTTCACTTCAGGCACGACTGGCTATCCCAAGATGACAAATCATGATCATGCGTACCCACTCGGCCACATAATTACCGCAAAGTACTGGCAGAACGTGGAAGATAATGGCCTTCACTACACGGTGGCAGATACCGGATGGGCCAAATGTGTCTGGGGAAAGCTCTACGGCCAGTGGATCGCGGGTTCTGCAGTCTTCGTCTACGATTACGATAGGTTCGATGCCGGAACGATGATGGAAAAGGCGTCAAAGCATGGTGTCACCACTTTCTGCGCGCCTCCGACGATATACAGGTTCATGATCAAGAGCGACATGTCCAAGTACAACTTTTCCACGCTCAAATACGCAGTCACCGCCGGAGAGCCTCTCAACCCAACGATATACGACGAGTTTCTGAAAAACACAGGCCTTCGGTTGATGGAAGGTTTTGGTCAGACAGAAACGGTCATCTCAATTGCCAACTTCCCCTGGATAGATCCAAAGCCAAGCTCAATGGGAAAGCCCTCGCCAGAATATGACATAGTCCTACTGAACGCGAAAGGTAAGATATGTGAGGTAGGGGAAGAAGGCGAGATAGTGATCAAGACGGACAGGGTAAAACCCCCAGGAATCTTCGTCGATTATCACCAGGATCCAGAAAAGATGGGCGACACTTGGCACGACGATTACTATCACACCGGTGACACCGCTTGGATGGATGAAGACGGTTACTTTTGGTTCGTCGGCAGGACTGACGACATGATAAAGAGCTCTGGCTACAGGGTCGGCCCATTTGAGGTGGAAAGCGCGCTCATGTCTCATCCTTCAGTTCTCGAATGCGCCATCACCGGAGTTCCAGATTCATTGAGAGGACAAGTGGTGAAAGCAACTATCGTCCTTACGCCCAAGTACGCAGCCTCTGAGGCCCTCAAAAAAGAGCTGCAAAATCACGTAAAGAAGGAGACTGCACCCTACAAGTACCCAAGGATCATCGAGTTTGTAGATGAGCTTCCAAAGACCATCAGCGGAAAGATTAAGCGGACCGAGATAAGGGAGAAAGATAAGCCTTACCCCATGATTAACACACTGGAGTGCAAGGCTTGTGAAAGGTGCATCGTTGCGTGTCCAGTGAACGTCTTGAAGATGGGAGACGAAACCAACGAGAGAGGTTATCATTTCGCAACATATTCTGGGGAGGGCTGTATCGGCTGTGGAGCTTGTTATTACACCTGCCCAGAGCCGCTTGCGATCGAGGTCCACATTCCGACAAAGGAGAAAATCAAGGAGGAATAAAAGATGCCTGCCCAATTGGTTGATGGTAACAGCGCAGTGATCGTCGGGGCGATGTACGCCGGATGTGACTGTTTTTTTGGTTATCCCATAACTCCGGCCAGTGAGATTCTTCAAGAAGCCTCAAAATATTTCCCGAAAGTTGGCAGGAAGTTCGTCCAGGCCGAGTCTGAAGAGGCCGCCATAAACATGGCTTATGGAGCCGCAGCCGCAGGCCATCGGGTTCTTGCAGCGTCTTCGGGTCCTGGAATGAGCCTAAAGCAAGAAGGGATCTCTTACATCGCGGGAGCCGAGCTTCCTTGTGTCATAGTGGACATCGTGAGAGCAGGGCCGGGCCTTGGCAACATCGGACCTGAGCAGTCAGATTACAATCAGGCCGTCAAAGGTGGCGGACATGGTAACTACAAGAACATAGTTCTCGCCCCAAACTCCGTCCAGGAGATGTGCGACTTTATCATCAAGGCCTTTGACCTCGCTATCAAGTACAGAAATCCTGCCATAATTCTGGCAGACGGCGTCTTAGGTCACATGATCGAGCCGCTCAATTTCCCAGAAGTTGCGGTGGAGCCAAAAATAGACACGTCCTGGGCCGTATCCGGCAACCACGAGACCAGAGGTAACCTCGTCACCTCAATCGCACTTGATTTTGGCGAGCTGGAGGATCACAACATCAAACTCCAGGAAAAATATAGACAGATCGAGGAGAACGAGGCCGAATGCGAAGAGTACAGGACAGAGGATGCCGAAGTGATCCTGGTATCTTACGGGATCAGTAGCAGGATTGCAAAATCTGCGGTTGACGCAGCCCGAAAAGAAGGTATCAAGACAGGACTTTTCAGGCCGATAACGGTCTATCCATTCCCTGCAAAAGAATTGAAGGCCCACTCCGAAAGGGGCTGCAAGTTCATCTCGGTCGAGATGAGCAACGGTCAGATGGCAGAAGACATAAGACTTGCAACAAACTGCGCAGAGGTGGAGCTGGTGGCGAGGTATGGAGGGAGCCTGATTCAGCGCGACCAGATTTTAGAGAAGGTCAGGGAGGTGGCTTGAAAATGGCAGCTAAAGAGAAGATCATTGGCGGACATCCGGGATTGTACCCTGAATTTTCAAGAAAGGGTGGTGCTGCGCCCACGGCGACCCATTACTGTCCGGGTTGTGGCCACGGTATATTGCACAAGCTGATAGGCGAAGCGATGGCTGATCTTGAGATTCAGGACCGGTGTGTCTTAATGAGCCCGGTGGGTTGTTCTGTATTTGCCTACTATTACCTCGATTGTGGTCACGTCCAGGTGGCACATGGTAGGGCTCCTGCCGTTGCGACCGGCATCTCCCGCGCCGAAGGCGATTCCATCCTGATGTCTTACCAAGGCGATGGGGACCTTGCCTCCATCGGCCTAAACGAGACCGTTCAGGCCGCAAACCGGGGCGAGAAGATCGCAGTCTTCTTCGTGAACAACACCGTTTATGGGATGACTGGGGGACAGATGGCACCTACGACCCTCGTCGGCGAAGTTACCGCAACGACCCCAACCGGCCGAGATCCAAGAGATGCGGGCTATCCCATACACATGTGCGAGCTTCTCGACACGTTGAAGGCGCCAGTCTTCATCGAGAGAGTTTCTTTGTCTGACATAAACCACATAAGAAAAGCTAGGCGTGCCGTGAGAAAGGCTCTCGAAATTCAGAAGGACAAGAAAGGCTACACGTTTGTTGAGTTTCTGTCGCCTTGTCCCACCATCCTCAAGATGGATGTCAAAGAGGTTGAGAAGTTCATCAACGAGGAGATGGAAGCGGAGTTTCCGCTGAAACAGTTTAGGGATAAGTCCGGCGAGGCCGAGCCCATCGAAAGGCGCGAGAGCGACTTTTCCAAGGATTCACTGGATAAGGCTTTTGGCGTGACCAGTGCTGATTCCATCGACGTGATCCAAGATCCTGATTTCGAGATTAAGGGCGTCAAGATTGCAGGGTTTGGCGGGCAAGGTGTATTGAGCATGGGGTTGGCCCTTGCTCAGGCTGCTTACAGGACCGGGCGGTTTGTTTCTTGGTTCCCGGATTACGGGCCCGAGCAGAGGGGCGGAACTTCTAACTGTTCCATCGTGATCTCGGGCGAGTCGATCGGGTCGCCCGTGATCGATGAGCCTGACGTTCTTGTGGCTTTCAACAGGCCGTCTTTGGAGAAGTTCGGATATCAGGTCAAGAAGGGCGGGTTGATCCTTTACGACTCGGCGATCGGAGATTTCACGCCGCCGGAAGGCGTGAAGGCGATATTGGTTCCTGCAACGGATTTGGCATCGGCAAAAGGCGTTCAGCAAGCCACCAATACCGCAATGTTTGGAGCATTGATGGAAGTTGGAAACTTGGGACTTCCAAGAGAAGCTTTCGGCGGGGCGTTCAAACACACATTCGCCAAAAAGCCCAAGCTCATAGCTCTCAACCTGGAGATTCTGGAAGCCGGAGCCGAGAGCGTGAGAAACAGAAACTATAGTCATGAACCTTAGGCGTGATACTTAACGGAGCATCCCAAATAAATCATCTGCTACAAAGCCCGCGATTTATTGAGTTAGCATTGTCTTTTGCGCATAGGATAAGTGTCAAACTTAGCGTTCAGGACTATAATTTGATCTCGCAAGATTAGTGCTTAACAACACGAATGGGGCAAAATGTCGAACTCTGACGAGTTCGATACTTTTGTCCGAAAGGTATCGTTAAACACTATATCTTACCAAAATACGTCTACTCTTTCACCCCTGAGCCTCCAGGCGGAAGGAATCTAACTATCTGTTCGGTCGAAGCCACCGATTTTAGATAACGCCTATCATTCACCTTTTCGGCAAAGGTTCTGTAGATCCTCTTTGCCAGGTCGTCTGGGCTGTATTCGCCAGGTTCGATCTCGATCACTGGATTTGACTTTGCCTTTACAGCGGAGACTGGACCTCCAATCAATATGTCTTCAAAAATACCGATGGCTAGACCCGTCGGCACGTCTTTGAAATAGCGCCTCTCTCCACGGATTACAAAGGCACCTTTCCTGAGAAACTCGCCTGATTCTGGGGTTTTGGTGACCTGTTCTGCTTTTACCAGATAGCAATCGCCCTCGAAGAGCCCTGCCTTCCAGACACTAGAGTAGCTGACGGCGAACTGGGCCGCTTCTTCAAGGGTGGTTTCAGGAATCTCTTTTCCTTCGGTCTTTATGACAGTAAGTGGCGCCCCTGGCGCGTCGGTATGGAGCGCAAGATCCCTCTTTTCGAGGTATTTGGCATAGACTTCCTCGTTGGTGCTGGCGTCTTTTCCTCCGAGCACCATAAAACCGTCTGAAGAACGGAACCATCTGAACCGTTCGTACCACCTGAGCTTTCTTCGCTTGAGAACGCGTCTGGTCTTGGGCTTTGGCGCTGCTTTCTTTACGATCAGCTTTTTGGTCACTTCGAGCGCCTTTTTTGCGCCTTCCTGCTTTCTGCCCTGTTCTTTGGATCGGTCGTAATATCGTTTTGCGTTCTGGGGAATCGTGAGCTTTGCGTTCAGTTCAAGCTCGGTCCCGTCTTCGTCCAATAGCAGTTTTACCTCGCCTTGGTAGTTCAGGGAAAGGAGCTTTTCGGCGACGGGAAGGCCAGAGGTTTTTATCCGGGCCCAGATTTCTGAATAGGTGTAGCCTTTTTCCATTGCGTTTGCGATGGTGTTCAGGATCGATTCGATCTCGCCGTAATTTTCATAGATGAGGGCGCCACACCTTGCATATTCGCGCTCCTTTGCCGAAAAGTCCTCGATGGAGCGCTCTTGCATCTCTTTTCGTCGTTCGAGAGCAGTCTTGGGCTTTGGGCCCACAACTTCCTCTTCTGCCACGAAGAACTCGTCGAGGGCTTGGCTGAAGCTTGGAAAGACCTTCTTTTCGAGGTCTTCGTAGACTCGAAGTGAGGACGGAACGACGTCTTTTGCAGTACCATCCTCACAGACGATTTGGGGTTCGAAATTCTCAAGCGAGACGACGAAGACGTCTTTTAGGGCCTGGTGGAGCCGATCTATCTCTTCCTGGTCGAGGCTCGATGACGTTCGATCTTTTTCTAAACCCGCCCTGAGGCAGACTTCTTCGCCGTAGATTCCGCCCATGTTCAGGTTTCGGACCAGGGTTCTTACGATATCTGCATCGGATTGTGACACGATTGCAGCCAGATCCTCTCTCGACACGGTGCGCGGGTCGGTCTGGCTTTCTCGGTAGAGGTAGTCTTCTCCAGCAAGGAGCCTTCTATTTCGAAACGCCATCGGTCTTAGGGGAAGGATGATTCGTCCGGATTCGTCTGTGAGGAGGACGTTTCCTTTGGGGAACATCTCGACGATAAGCAGATACCTCCCGTCGGCCCGTTCCACCACGATCTCAATGACTCTGTCAAAGCCGTGCTGGTTCACAGCAGAGACCCTTCCACCTGAGACTCGCTGTCTTAGGACCGTTGGGAACTGGGGCGGCATCTGGGGGGCTTTTCTGGGCTTTTCGGTGAGGTGGACGCGCCGCCCGGCTTCGAGGACCAGGTCCTTTTTGCCCAAGCTTGCTGACTGGAAGGAGAACACCACCCGGTATGGAGAGAGCTGATAGGCTTTGCCCAAGAAGCCTCCTACCAGCTGTTCTCTTAGCTCTTCTGCCACAGCTGCTACGTCCACGTTGCTCATCGCCTTCTTCATAACCGGGTGATTGAGAGCCAATCGATAAATAGTTGCGGACGTGAATTAGAGAGCGGATCTAAGATGGCATCTGCTCGATTTTTGGCCGATCACATGTTGATGAAGCTTGCAAGGTGGCTCAGGCTTGCAGGCCAGGATGTCGCAAACCCCCCACCCAGAGTTGACGACGATTGTCTGATGGCTATAGCAAAGCAAGAAGATCGAATCCTTCTGACAAGAGACGTGATTTTAGCCCAGAGGTGCAAGAAGGCAAAGGTCGAGTCCGTTCTGATCCGATCTTCTGACCTTGAGTCTCAGCTCGGTGAGATGAGGGATTGGGGCTTATCCATGAAGCTAAAGCAGGTCCGCTGCACCCTTTGTAACGGCGACTTGATCGAGGTGACGGACGCGGAAGTTAGGGCGAAAGTTTCACATCTGGGCGAGGATGCGGCGCTCTGGAGGTGTGAAAGCTGCGGCAAGCTCTACTGGGAAGGATCTCACTGGAAGAAGATCAAAGAGAGGATGGAACGGGGTGGGTGAGGGGTGTGGGGGCGCTACAAGAGTCGGCTTGTATTCGCACCGGCCGAGCAACCACCTTTAAACATCATTTAAATAGGGAAGACACCAACCTTTGGATTTAGAGGTGTTTTTCGAAACCCTCAAAAATCTCTTTAATCTTCGCCAAGTCAAGGGATTGGTCTTTAGCAATCTCAAGAATTTTGTCTAATGTTGGATCATCCCCCTTTAATCGCATATTTCGCCTTGTACGAAAAATCCATTCGGAATATTTTAGATTTCCTTGATTATTATGGGGGTTTACCAGGTCATGATACAATAAAATTAAAACAAAAAATAGAATTGTATAGTCATCGAACTTTGATGAACTCTTAGATCCATGTGCAAGGCGATTTCTAATCATTTCACTTAAGAGGTATATTTCTTGTTCTGGAGGATAAAAAATTGTTCTACCTATTCGTGACGTTGGATCTATTAGCGCCCCTTCAAGGATTTGATAAAAATTTGTTGCTTTTTGATGTTCATGATGAACTTTACTTACCCATTTAAGATAGCCAGACCCATCCTCTGTGCAACATCCATCCTTTAATAAGGATTTTCTAACGATCCCTTCAATAACGGTACTCAATTGTTTAGCGCCTAAATCATATTTTTTCTGCATTATGGCGATAATACCATCTTTTATATCCTCATGCCTCTCTGCAAATTCGTTGTTCCCTAGTTCCTTAATATCAATGAATAAAAAATATAATAAATGATTCATCACAAGATGTGAATCTTTACTTATGCTCACTATGCTGAGAAGATGGCTCGTAGCATCTTGATCATTTAAATCAATTATCCACCGGCCGCCCCTGAAAATATGCCCCATTTCCTTCATTTATTAATTCCACCTAGATCTTCAACCAGACATTCGCCATCGATAATTGATTCCAAGGTGACAATTCTAGAAACTTTAACAAATCCTTCAAAAAGATATTCATTCTCAGCTGGATTCTCACCAGAGGCCCCTGACCAATACTTAAACGCATTCATGCGAATTTGGTCCAATGGAGCAGCAACGGCCTTTAAATATTGCTGATTTGCTCGATATAGTTTTCCTGTCAAGTTTAATTCTAAAATGTATCCTTTTTCACCCATTTCTTTCCACCAATATTGGATTGCTTTGGAATCACCTGGTATGACCCATAAACATCTATGTCGGGACGGCAAATTGGGGAAGAATTCTTTCCTAACTTCCTCAAAAATCCATTCTCTAGTCAATTTAAGATATTCGTCCAAAATAGGGCGATATGCATCTATAGTTTCCTCTTTTACATTAAAACTTGCAGAATCATAGAATCCGAAAAATGGATTTTTTCGATATCCAATAAAGTGAACTTGACCGAGTTCCCATTTTACCAGTTTGTGAGGTCCAGGGTTTTGTATATGGTTAGGACTTACGCAGTTGGTGCAATCATAATATTATGACTCAACTTTTTTATA
>CAYWZG010000009.1:23413-32237 GCA_964462795.1 uncultured Methanotrichaceae archaeon | reverse complement strand
TACATGCCTCGTTGAAACGTTGCATGGTCTCCAAGAGCATTTGATATTGATCATCGGACGGGTCAAGTCTGACCATCAGAGTTTGAAGCATTACGTTGAAATGGCGTTTCAATGTATATAAGTATGCCAATTGACAAGCACGCGCTCCTCCCCACCCTTCAACTTACGCTGAAGAGCTCCAGATCGCGAGATCTGGAGCCCCTAAAGGAGGGGGCCTCCGCGCTGCCAAAGAGGTGAATCAGGAAGCTTTGCCCTTTAGGGCGAAATAGTTCACGTATTTTTGCAGGCGGTTTAGCACAGAGATGTTAGCTACTGAGAAAAGATGATCCAAATTAGGCCTTGGTTTGATGCAGGATGCAAGGTTTTATGCTACCTATATGGATGCAGATCCGCTTTTGCAGTTTTTGCGTCGATATTTCGGAAAATAATTCGTACAATAACAAAGGTGATAAATATCATTTTTTTGGCCATTATAGATCGAATTCTGACATAGATCTTAGAATATATGGGCGAAAGATCACGATCATAAATCAGATCCTGCTGTTAAAGGAATTTGTCTTCGGAAAACTTTTAAATATACGTACCACCATATTGTAAGCAGGAGGTCTACGTATATGGAAGAGGTAATAGTAACTCCGAACGTATGTGTCTATCCGGACGAAGCAGAAGCGAACATGAGCATCGAAGTCGAGCTTCCTGGGATGGACAAAGAGAACATCAATTTCAACATATATGAGAACGGGTTTTACTTGATCGCAAAGAAGAAAGGGCTGAAATATATGGCATCTTACGCCTTTGCAACTCCCGTCATACCTGAAAAAGCTTTGGCCAAATACTCAAACGGTCAGCTTTTCGTGAACGTTCCCTACAAGAAAGCATTCTTTGATAAAGGTGTGAAGGTGATGATCGAATAAACCCGCGGGAATTCAGTATTCTCGCATCCTTTTTTCGTGTATCAACGTCCTATCTGATGTTCGATTCGTTACTGGAAAGCATCTTTGCGGTGCATTCAAAAATTGTGACTCACTTTTGTTTTTCGGGCGAAACTTACCACACCTACTAACAACTCATGCACTATTAAAATAAATCAAATTTTGGAGTTAGTTCAAATGACAAAACGTCGTAACCGCCTGACCTTCGAGAAGAGCCCTTACCTTCTGCAACATGCCGAAAACCCCGTTGACTGGTATCCATGGGGTGATGAGGCATTCCAGAAGGCGCAACGTGAAGACAAGCCAATCTTTCTTTCTATAGGTTACTCAACCTGCCATTGGTGCCATGTGATGGCGCACGAATCCTTCGAAGACGATATGGTGGCAAGGCTGATGAACGATGCCTTTGTTTGCATCAAGGTTGACCGAGAAGAGCGGCCAGACATAGATCAAACTTACATGGCCGTGGCCCAGGCACTCACAGGGAGTGGTGGCTGGCCCCTCAACGTGATAATAACTCCTGATAAAAAGCCTTTCTTTGCAGCCACTTACATCCCCAAAGAGGGCCAATTTGGACGGATCGGGATGCTCGACTTAGTCCCTAAAATCAAGACTATTTGGAAGGCCCAAAAAGGAGAAATCCTAGACTCTGCAGACCAGATAACCTCGGCTCTGAAGGAAGCTCCAAGCTCGGCCCAAGGCCCAAAGCTGGACAAATCAGTCCTGAAAGGAGCTTACCAACAGCTTATGACTCGATTCGATCCGGTCCATGGAGGATTCGGCGGGGCGCCCAAGTTTCCAAGCCCACACACTTACCTATCTCTTCTCAGGTACTGGAAACGAAGCCAAGACGAAGGTGCCCTCCAGATGGCCGAAATCACCCTCAAAGCGATGCGTCGAGGTGGAATCTATGATCAAGTGGGGTTTGGGTTCCATCGCTACTCAACAGACTCAGAATGGCGTCTTCCGCACTTTGAAAAGATGCTTTACGACCAGGCCATGACCGCTCTTGCTTATCTCGATACGTTCCAGGCCACAGGAAAGGAAGAATATGCCACCGTCGCAAAAGAGATATTCACCTACGTACTTCGAGACATGACGTCTGAAGAAGGTGGATTTTTCTCGGCAGAAGATGCAGATTCTGAAGGCGTTGAAGGCAAGATTTATCTCTGGACCGAAGACGAGATCAGAGAACTTCTAGACCCAAAAGAGGCAGATCTCGTCGTGAAGATCTTTGGCATCTCGAAGGAAGGAAACTTCGCCGAAGAGTCCACAGGAACGCAGTCAGGAAGAAACGTCCTCCATATGGCGCGCACCCTCTCTGATGTGGCTCTCGAGATGGGGCTAAGTGAGTTTGACCTTTCGAATAGGCTAGAGAAGGCTTGCAAGAAGATCTTTGAGGCGAGAGAGGGGCGAGTTCATCCTCACAAAGACGATAAGATCCTTGCTGACTGGAACGGCCTGATGATTGCGGCCTTTGCTCGGGGTGCTCAGGTCTTGGAGGAACCGCTATATGAAGAGGTTGCGAGAAACGCTGCCGATTTCATATTGTCTAAGATGAGTGATAAAGATGGCCGGCTGTTGCATAGATACAGAGACGGCGAGGCTGGGATCAGAGCCAATCGGGATGACTATGCTTTCTTCATATGGGGTCTTATTGAACTTTACGAGGCTTCGTTTCGGGCAGTATATTTCGAGGCTGCACTCAATCTCAACGGCCACTTGGTCGAACATTTCTGGAGCGACAAAGGGGGCTTTTATTTCACGCCAGACGATGGCGAAGAGCTGATACTCCGAAAAAAAGAGGCACACGACAGTGCTGTACCTTCAGGAAACTCGATTGCTTTGCTCAACATTCTCAGGCTTGCCAATCTGTCAGCGAACCCCAAACTCGAAGAGCTGGCATCAAAAACCATGGAGTTCTTTTCAGCCCAAGTTAAAGGGCTTCCAGCAGCCCATCTTAGTTTCATGATGGCTCTTGATTTTGCCATTGGTCCATCTTCAGAAGTGGTGATTGCAGGATCGCTCCGATCAGAAGATACTCAAAAGATGCTGAAGGCCTTAAGGTCCCGCTTCCTTCCCAACAACGTAGTCTTGCTGAGGTCAGAGGATTCATCTGAAATCGCCGAAATCGCCCCCTTCACGAAGGACTTTCAAATGCAGGAGGGAAAGGCCACGGCATATGTCTGTTCTGGCCAGGTCTGCCAGCGTCCCACCACTGACGCAAAGGAGATGATTGCGCGGTTGGGATAAAAGCACTGAGGCAGAATAGGCGCTCAAGTAGGTCCGTTGGGCACGACAACAATTATAATCGGTAGGCCTCAGTATCTAACATCACTGTGTTAAACTGCCTGCAAAACATAGTGTTTAACGATACTTTTCGGACAAATGTTGAGCTCGTGAGAGTTCGACATTTTGGCCTATTCGTATCGTTAAGCTCTATTCTGGTGAGAACCAGTTAGTCTCACCTAATCAGTTCTTGATCATACTTGATTTAAGATTACCAATTTTGGGGTATAATGCCCTCATCTCGATTGGTTCGGCCCAGAGGTCGAGAGTTGTAGGATCAAGCCCTGATTCTGGCCAGAGAGACTACAGCTTTAAATAGGGGTGGCGATCTCTAGATGTGGTACGATCACTTGTCAAAGGTGCAGTGATCATTAAGTACAAGAGTTACACAATTGGATCGTCAAGACTCGTATGTTCTTGATCAAATTGTCAAAATAAGGTTCATAAATTAGATCAGAACTAATTAATGGCAACTATTCTGACCCAAATTCATATGACGGCGTCCGACTGCGTAGCCCTAAAGAGGTAGAATGCAGTTTGAAAATCTAAATGTTATAGATCCGCTCCAGCGGGCGCTGATCAAAGAAGGATATACTACGCCAACGCCAATACAGGCGCAGGCGATACCACATCTTTTGAAGGGCAAGGACCTGATGGGCATCGCCCAGACTGGCACGGGCAAGACCGCAGCATTCGTGTTGCCCGTCCTCCAGAGGATGGTCGAAGAGAAAAAGGTTTCAGTTCCCGGTGCGCCGCGCGTGTTGGTGCTCGCGCCCACCCGAGAGCTGGCGGCACAGATAGACCAGAGCTTTGCAACATACGGTCAATTTCTCCGGTTCAGACACACTGCTGTATATGGTGGTGTCAAACAAGGGCCGCAGGTCAGGGCACTATCCAGAGGCGTCGATACCCTCGTCGCCACGCCAGGTCGGCTGCTCGACCTGATGGATCAGGGGTACATAAAGTTGAAAGACGTTGAGTACTTCATTCTTGACGAAGCGGACCGGATGTTGGACATGGGTTTCGCTAACGACGTGCGCAAGATCGTCTCGACGCTGCCAAAGAAACGTCATTCGCTATTTTTTGCGGCCACCATGTCGCAAGAGGTCGGCAAACTTGCTGGCAGGTTCCTCACCAATCCCGTTCGAATCGAGGTAGCACCCCAGGCAACGCTGGTAGAGAGTGTGGAACAGCGCATTTTGTTCGTGGATCAGAACAACAAGGATGCGCTACTGCAGGGACTTCTCAAACAGGACAACTTTAAGCGAGTTTTGGTCTTCACCCGAACGAAGCGGCGCGCGGATAAGGTCGCATCGATGCTATACAAAAACAGGATCCGGGCCGATTCCATCCATGGCGACAAGTCACAGAACCAGCGCACTCAGGCCCTGAACCGTTTCAAGTCAGGCCGATTGCAGGTGCTGGTGGCAACTGACATCGCCGCTCGCGGAATCGATGTTGAGGACATCTCCCACGTCATAAACTACGACATGCCCAACGAAGCTGAAAGTTACGTTCATCGAATCGGTCGGACGGGACGTGCAGGGGCAAACGGCACGGCCTATTCATTCTGCGCGGCCGACGAGCGCAACTTCCTTCGCGAGGTCGAGAAGCTCATCCGGATGAGGATAGAGCTGATGGATCACCGATATCATTCAGAACAGGCAAAAAACGCAGTGGGTGCGGCGGCAAAGCCAGCCCCAAAGAGATCGGGGCGCGTGCCGAGAAATGCAAGACAGGAAAACGTGCGCCGGTCTGGTCCTCAAAAGTCACATAATCATGCCAGGCGTCGTTAGCTGATAGAACGTTCCAATCTGGGCTATTTTTTGATCGAAAATAGCCTACCATTCCTTTTTTGTAACTACTCTAGATGCCCCCAAAATCAATCGGAAGGCGCTGGTTTTAGGTGCTCAAGATAATCTGATTACGGTATCGTACCAAAACAAAAAAACGATATCATCCAACTCACATTCTCATGAAAATGGTCTACACATGCCGTCGAAGCATATCGATTTTCATATTTTCGGGCATGAGCCTACATTCTCATGTAAAACTTGAATAAATCAACATCAAGGGTTGCTATCCTCCAACCCCTGACTTTCTCTTTCGTGCGCCTCACTGCATGATGGGGTGTGGACCTCTACTTGTGTAAGGCCCCTCAAATCAAAGGGTATGCATACCGTTTGACCAGCTTGTTCCAGGAGACTGGTGAGATCCGGGACATGGACTTAAGCCTCGATTGGTGCCTCTGGAGCTTTTATCTTGTGGCCTTCAATTGACGGTATAGGCAGATCAAATCGCAAGCTTAGAGCTATCCAGTCCTCTATGGCCATCTTCAGGTTCTCGCGGCACTCTTCGGGGGTCTTGCCGATCGCCCAAACGCCCTTCAGCTCGGGCACTTCGCCGTAATAGGGCTGCTCGTCATCGATGACCTCATATATCGCCTTGGACATTGCCGCCTGGATGTACTCGCAGAACATATCGACACAGTAATGGGTCGCTTGAGATATAAATCCGCGTCATCGGGGACCTCGAATGCGAGGCTTGCTGGAGCTGGGAAAACGAGGTCGATCCCCGGCGGCCCTGGGAGGCGCGTGGCGCCGAAAGGGAGGGGCGCCCGCTGCCGATCAAGAGATCATCAAGCTTTCCATGAAATGTCTAATCGTTCTCTGTTTCTAAGGCGAATCTGATTATACAAGTCGATTTCCTCAGAATGTTCAACGGATACTACCACTGCATAGTCCTGTAAGTAGGTTTCATTATCTCTGTTTTTACGATCTTTAACCCAACGATTTTTACAAATTACGACTAAGGCCATTGGTTGATCTAGATGTATGTGTTTAGCTCCCTTCAATCAGCATCAGTAAACCCATTTCGTGATGGCTCGTGCGACCGGTTCCAAAGAGCTGATTCCAAGCAACTTCGGCTATTGATATTGTTTTCCAATCTGGCGCAAGTTGTTGGTCGACGTGCGTTCATTGACTAAAACCAACATCAAGCAATTGATTTGGGGGGGCTAAACACATACATCTAGATCTATTCTAGGCCTTCTTTTGTATTCAATAACTCCTTTCTGATGTACGCCCCGTTTCCTTGTAGTAATGCCGGGACGGAATGTTTTTATTTCATTTCTTTTAATACTTCCAGGAACAATATCTTCGGCAATGTCACCTATATTTATATTGCCATATTTCTCTCTAATTGAATTAATATTTGCCTCTTTAAAAAGATGAGTCTCCATAATCACGCCCAGATAGTCCGATCTATTTTGATTTACGAGTGGATTAAATACAAGTGTAACAGAAAGGCGTTTATTACCGCTCACTTCTACAAAGTCTTTTGGTAAATAGAATGAATATATATGGAAATCATTTAGCTTAATACGATTATCACTCATTAATATAACTTGATTTTTACTTGAATTAAGGGCTTTTTCAAGATTTGGTTTTCCATAACCGTATACATTTAAAAGGTCCATAATGTTGCCCTCATTCACCCCTCAATTGTACATATTTATTTCTGAAAGTGGTTGTGGCCTATTCCGGGGAATTTCAGCGGAAGAGATTAATAATGCTTTAAGCATATTGTTGGAGTATTCGGGAAATTTATTGGCCAATCTTGCTATATAATGCGCGACTTTGGGTGTACTAAAGCTTGTCCCAAAATCTAATGTAAAAAGACGGCCGTCTGTAATCCAATTGGGGTTGATCGTCAACACCTTAGATCCAAATCCGCCACCATCCTCCACAAGTTCAGGTTTAATCATTCCTTTATACCCAGGTCCTGTTCTTGTTATTGGCGATGGATAATATTTCCCAGAATTGCTTTTACACAATGCACCTACTGTTAAAGCAAGTGCAGAAGGGGCCGGATCAATAATTTTAATTTCATCTGACGTTAGTAAATAATCCGGATAGTTTTCAAATTCTCCAATATCACCATCATCTATATTTCCACATGAAACAACAAAGATTAAATTGAGTTCGTTAGATAAGTCGTCAATAAGCGCCGATAGATCAAATTGTCGCATTCCTTTGGTCATCTTATTTGCACAATTTCCAAGGGATAGATTTACAACTTTACAATTTGGATAGTTTTCCGCAACCCATCTAACTGCACGGTCTAATTGATGTTCAAGTAATTCCTTTTCATCATACTCAGCATCGCCGTATTCATTTTTATACATTACCTTTGCAGAAAATATCCACACCTCTGGATCAAAGATTCTACGATCTTTACACGTTTGGATATCACCATAAAGAGCGAATCCTGCAACTTTTGTACCATGGCCTACGTCATCGAACGGTTTATCTTCTGAAACAAGCTGACTATATTTTGTAGCTATTGAGTTTTCATCTCCTACTGCATTTTCTAACATTGGGTGTCTCGCCAGTATCCCTGAATCTACCACTAATATACCAGCAGCGTTTTCACTAGGGGGTACCCCAAAGTCAAACTCTTCAATATCTGGATCTAACTCTGCCCCTAATTTTAATTTTATTTTTGGAGGCCTATCAACGAAGGCAACCTCAGATAATTCTAGAATATCTGAATATATTTGTTTATTGGCTATGAATCTCAAGCGGCAAAATGATTTGGTAACCAACTTGTCAAGGTATTTGCCGCCGTTACTATCTATATATTTACAGAATTTAGGTAAGAAATCCCATAATTTACTATCTTTCATCCTCCATATTCCTACATCTAAAGATCTCTACTTTCCAAGTTTTGATTTTTGCATACATTTGCCAGATTGTAAGCTGAATTAATGCTATTTTTATCGGAATATATGAGGCGTATTTAATTCCGTATGGTTCTCACATTATGCGAGACGCAAAGGTAGTTTATAAGCTGGGCGCGACCGAGAGAAAACTTGGAAAGTAGAGTAAAGATGATAATTCATCATCTTTGAAAGGCTCCTTTTGTAGGTTCTCACCTATCTTCTCACTTGGAGGTATATCCTTGAGTTTACCGACGGCATCAAAGAATTTATATCGATTATCGGGTGAACTATATTGCTGTAATTTATCTTTAAATTTAATAAAATTTTCATCATCTGCAAATACAATCCAATAGCCTTTGTTATCAGGAGATGCTGAAATCACATCAAAATCTATGCCTCCGAGTGAGCGCCGAAATGTTTCTTCGTGTACATTTTGATTAACTTCTAATTTAAATATTAATTTTGGATCTAGATATTTTTGATATTTGCGTTTCCGTTCACTATGTTTTTGTTGAATTTTATTTAAGTCATTTAACTCATCACTATAAAATTTACGTTTATCACTCCGTTCCCCCTGCCTTATTATGGCCCGTGGTCTTTTGCGATGGTCACTCGACACAAATGGTAATAGCAAATGTTCATATTTTTCGGCCATGTTCACATCTCTATAATTATGTCTTTCTTACGTTTTTGTTGATTAATTGACCAATCGACACCGTCCTTATTAATATATTCTTTATTATTCACAATAGCTCTTCTGAGCGCCCCTTCACATATCTGAGCGATATCTGCGGGTGAAAAGTTCGTAGTATTTTTAGCGAATTCGAGTACATCTACATCAGGTGACCGCTTCAAAACCTTTAAATATTTATTAAATAAT
>CAYWZG010000009.1:0-23403 GCA_964462795.1 uncultured Methanotrichaceae archaeon | reverse complement strand
ATTTCTCCCTTCGACTAACATCTGGTAAATCAAAATACAATATGTCATCAAATCGTCTCCATATTGCTGAATCCAATAAATGTTGGTGGTTCGTTGCAGCAATAAGCAGACTCTTCCCAGTATAGTTGTCTAACATTTGCATAAAATTATTCACAACACGTTTTATTTCACCATGTTCATAAGGGTCGTCACGTTTTTTCCCAATTATGTCGAATTCATCAAATAAAACGACCCACTCACCATTATTAATAAAGTCAAAAATCTTTCTTAAATTTGTAGCCGTTTCGCCTAAATAAGAAGATACAATAGAGTCGAATCTAACATAAACTAGAGGGTAACCAATAACGGAGCTTATAACTCTTGAACTTAGCGTTTTTCCGGTTCCAGGAGGGCCACAAAAAAGAATTTTTTGTTTGGGCCTTAACCCATATGCATTAAGAATTTCTGCAGACTTTACTTCATCAACCAAATGTTTTAAACTTTCTTCAAGTTCAGCATTTAAAATTAAATCATTAAATTCAAAATATTGCTCTTTAATTTCAAGAAGAGGAAACCCTTTCTCTGTGTCTCTTGGAATGGGAATATTTGTCTTATAACGCTTAGAGAAGGCAACTGATTTGAAAGTGTTTTGGGGCACACCTGATATAATTTCCTTTAAATCTTTAGCTAATAAATTATGTTTTTTCCGCTCTTCATCTCTAATGATCTCATTAGCTGTTTTAATGAATTCCTCATCATTATTTTGGACATGGGCCTGTAACAAATCTCTCAGTAATTCGCTTCTCACTTAACATCCCTACCTTATTAGCCACCTACCAACTCAAGATGGATGTAACCTGCATAATCTTATCCCTGCACACACGATCATTCATCATCTTGATGCATACTTATATTTTCCGATATTTTTGAAAAACTGACCCGTAAAATCTAAACCAAAGTTCCGTCTTCTACCGCACTGCCTCAGCACCTGGATCCATCTGCCCTCGCTGGTTATCCAATATCCCACGGGCTCTTCACCAAATCACAGACGTAGGGACAGAAGGCGCCCTCTTCTGGCAGCGCAAGAAAAGCGCCAACTCATCTCAGGGCGATGGGAAACCGGCACCATTACCCGCCCACGACAATTCTTGCCCAGCATCCCGTACTTCTTCAGGGCCACAGGCATCAGAGAACATCCCTTCGCCACCCCAGGGCGCAGACGAACGGCCGGTCTTGATCTGCACCCATGCACAGGCGCCGACCAGGCGGGTGCGTTTGCAGCTCGATTGAACACGCCGCCAGAGCTCTAACTTCTGCATAAATTTATATGCAATCGCGCGTGAATATTCGGGTCCTCGACAAACCCGGAGGGGACAAAGATGGGACGTATAAAAGCAGCATTCATGTTCATAACGCCGGACTCCAATCCAGAAATACACAGGACGAACATATCCACGCTGGAAGCTTTGGATCTTGTGGTATTGGGCGTCAAAGACTACGAGCAAGCGGCCCAGGTGGCTCGAGATCTGGCAAGCCAAGGCGTGACTGCCATTGAACTATAGCGCCGGTTTTGGCCAGATCGGTGTTGGCAAGGTCGCCGAGGTGGTGGGGGACAAGGCTTTGTGGGCGTTGTCCGATTCGATCGGCACCCTCGCGCTTGAGTTCAAGACTGGTGACGAATTTTTCCTGTAATAAAAAGTCATCCCGTGGTCCACATACCGCCCCTGCGCCCTTGACGAGCCCGAGGCCACGAATCGCAAACGACGTCGCCAAGGTTCACCGAGGCGCCCGCATCTGGGGGCGCAATAGGCTACGGACCTGTTCCGACCAGCGCTAGAGTGCATGTGGCGCCGATAAGCAGGCGGGGCGATCCATCTGCCTCGATTCGCCCCGAGCCCTGCACTGAGGTGACGTGGGATTCAGGCGCCTCATATCTTCGGATAGTGCAAGGAGACGGGACGGTCAGGATGGAAGCGCCAGAAGATGGGTGACGATTGGAAAAATATATTCCACATCCGATAGGTGGCTATTTATTCAGGAAAGCCCCGAATCATAATTATGTTTGAAGAGATCGGAACTGTCCGAAATCATGCAGACACCGATGCCCTGCAACTTCTCGCCCTTTTCAAAGACAGCATAAGCGAAATCCAGCTCAATCAAAGCGAAGATTCCTCCGCATATTTTGGCCCTGAACATTCTCATTACATCGTCGTCCACACCCCGCTCGACATGGAGTATTCAGAACACGGGAACGAATGGACCAGGCGCTTTTGCGGTGGCGCAGGGGTTTCGATCGTTGAAATGATAGAAGCAGAGGGTGGTGCAGTTTACGTCAAGGGGCTCATGGCCCGGAACGGGTCAAAAGTTTATGCAGTTCTTCCTTACACCCACATCGATGCAGCCGCCTCAAAAGGTGCAAGCTACCCAGAATCCCGGCCCGTGGCCACGAGAAATCGGGTGTGGCCCACAGTCCTTTTGGGGATAGAAGGCAAAAATATCCTCGATGTCGGATGCGGTTTTGGGAAACTGACCATCGATATCGCAAAGCAGAACCCAGAATCCAAGGTTTTCGGGGTTGATCTCTTCGATTCCCTTACAGGACAGGCCAGGATGAACGCCGAAGTTCTGGGCATAAAAAACGTCGAGTTCAAGACCGCAAGCGCCTACGACCTCCCCTTTGAAGACGGTTCTTTTGAAACTGTCGCCTCTTTTTTCATGCTCCACCACCTTGACGAGATTCCAAGAGGTTTGCGGGAAATCCGGCGCGTGCTCCAAAAAGAAGGGCGATTCACGGCAGTGGAACCGGTCGGACACCATCACGGCCCGAACTATTCTGGAGACGACTGGGAACGAATCGTCGAAGACGCCAGGTTCAGGGCTGAAACAGAAGAAAGAGACGGGGCGTTGATAATCAGAGCCCAGAAGTGTGATGAAAAATAAGAAAATAAGGATCATCGCAGTTTTTGTGTGGGCGAAACCGGCAGGTCAAGAATCCAGGGATCCGGTCACCACAAGTCTCGGATTGCCGAATATCTTCGAGCCTGCAACTTTGTCTTAGCTATCGTTCGGGCCTCTAATCACATCACAATAGGGGAAGCATTCTCGTCAAATGGGTTGCGTCTCATGGCCAGGGAGAAGAGATAAGGATAATTCTTCTTCAAGTATGTCATGTATTCTAGCCAGGCGAGGATCAGCAGGCTGTAAACTCTTTTAATGTCTCCAGAAAGGTGGTCGTAATCGGTTGGAGGCAAAGATCCCAGGGCATCTCCTCGTAGATCCAGTTCTTCAGTCAGATGGAATGTCGCCCTGAGCAGCTCGGTGAAGGACTCGTGTTCAAGGAGTATGGGATTTTCCAGCAAGCGTAAGAGGAGGTTTCTCCCGTCATTGAGAAATGTGCGAAGTTCATCTAAATCGACCTTCTGAATGTCAACGCCGCATTCGTAGTTCTTGAGATTCTTCTGGAAACTTTCAAACTGATCATCGGACCAGTTGTTGGCCATCAACAAGCCGGATTTGGGGTCGCAATCCGAGAAGGTGGCTAAAAGCCAGGTTCCAACCTCACTGAAGAAAGTACCGATGACCATGTCTAGTTTCTCAAGTTTATCTCGTTTGGCTCGCACGGTGAAGAGCTGGTTAATTACCAGAGTTACCAAAAGCACGTTGATGGGAAGAAATCCAAGGGCGTTGAAGAGGTAATAAAAAGTGTTCTGAGGGTCGCCAAAAAGGAGGTGTTTTGCAAAGAAAATGGAAAGGGATGTGCACACTAGAGCTATGCCTAAACACGCCTCCCAACTCAGCCGTTTCATATACCTCAATAAACTTCGAAGGAATATAGCTGCATCGATCCATATGATCCGGATATGTTTTATTACAATATAATTAAAAATAATCCTCCAACGCTAGCATCGACCCTTCTGGATCGGGAGCGTGACCAGAGCCGCAAGCGGAAGGATGCCGATCAAGAAATTTGAGTTTACCCGCGCCAGGAAGACGATGGTGCCCTCCTGCGCCTTTGGGCGCAGGAGGGCATGTGGCGCCGATAAGCGGGCGAGGCGATACTTGCGGCCTTTGACCGGCTTTGTCTCAGCTTTAGCCGCACCTCTACAGACTCTCTTCTGACCACTTTTTCATCATCCTCTTCAAAGCTACCTTCTCGACGTAAACAAGGTGACGCCAGATTTCATCGATCTCGATGAAATAGGCCGCGTTACCCCCCCTTTTTTTGACTACAAAGCACGGATTGCTCTCCATTCATCTTTGACGGAAGGCATGGCTATTGCACCAGATCCGAAACGATATATGAGATCAGATCGAACCGAACGGTGATGGGAGACGTTTCCACCTCAAAAGAACTGGCCGCCCTTACTAAGATGTGCGAGAAAGCTGCAAGGGAGATATTACGCCACCGAAAGGTGTTGGTGGCATCTCATGTCGATGCCGATGGCCTCACCTCAGCAGGAATCGCCTGCAAAGCGCTAAAACGAGCAGGGATCGAATATCGCGCCCTGTTCTTCAAGCAGCTTGACGCCCAAGCTTTAGAAGAGATCGCAAACCAGGATCCAGACCTCGTGCTCTTCACAGATCTTGGCAGCGGGATGCAAGACGAGATCAGAAGTTTTGGCCTCAACGCCGTGATTGCAGACCACCACCGGCCCGCAGGCTCAGGTATCGAATACCACGTCAACCCTCATCTTGTGGGCCTGGATGGAGCAACCCAGTTGAGTGGGAGTGGAGCTACCTTCCTGCTCGCAAGGGCTCTTGCATCATGTTCGGACCAGGCAAAGGGAAACGACGACCTGGCAGACATAGCCATAGTGGGCGCGGTTGGTGACCTTCAGGACATGGCAAACGGGAGGCTCCTTGGAATCAATCGCGAGATACTCGAGATCGGAAGACAAGCTGGGGTCATATCCTGGAAAAGAGACCTAAAGCTCTTTGGAAAACAGACGCGCCAGGTCTTCAAGATGTTGCAGTTTTCCCAAGATCCCTACATAAAGGGCCTTTCAGGCGACGAAGACGCTTGCATCGCCTTTCTTAAAGATCTGGGGATCAGGCTCAGAGGAGAGAGGTGGCGCCGATGGGTCGATATGAACCAGGACGAGAAGGCCAGGATCGTCTCGGGCCTTATCAGACGCGGCCTCAGGTCTGGCCTGTCCAGCGAACAACTGCAGCGACTTATTGGTGAAGTTTACACTCTGCTACGCGAAAGAGAAGGCACCGAACTTAGAGACGCCAGCGAGTTTTCCACGCTTCTCAACGCGACGGCCCGATATGGATACTCTGATGTGGGCCTTAAAGTCTGTCTGGGCGACAGAGATCGCGCCTTAGAAGAGGCAAAATTGCTTTTGATCGAACATCGAAAGAACCTGGTCAACGGGCTAAAATTGGTGAAAGATGAGGGCCTAACCATCCTTGACAACATACAGTATTTCGACGCCAAAGATAGGATTATTGACACGATCGTTGGAATCGTCGCCGGCATGAGCTTTCAGATGGCAGATCGAAAAAAGCCGATACTGGCCTTCGCCAGTGCCAAAGACGGAAACCTGAAAGTCTCGGCCCGGGGGACTCAAGACCTGGTAAGGTCCGGGCTCAACCTGGCCGAAGCCTTATCGATATCAGCCGAAAAAGTTTCGGGCGTGGGCGGCGGCCACAACGTCGCAGCAGGCGCAACTATTCCATCTGAATCCAGAGATGAGTTCCTGGAATTGATGGATCAGATGGTGGGGCTCCAAATGGAAAAGGATCAAGATCGAATGGAAAAGGATCAGCCGCACTGACCTGCACACATCCCCGATCCGAAATATCCTGTCTCGTTCATCTGGTCTTTGACCACCAAGATATTCTCGTCTATAGTAAAGTTGCCGACAAAGTCGTGAGACACCCGAGCCATCTCGTCTTTGCGGTCGAGAGTCTTTTGGTTCAAGACGACATAACCCATCTTTCCGATCCCTGAGAAGTTGGCACCTACCGCGATGTCAACCCAGTTGGGGTTGCTCTTGAGATACATGTTAGAAGAAAGACGGGTACATTCGTCAAATTCCTTGGCAGCAGAGACCCATATGTCGTAGTTTTTAAGGTCGGTGGATTCTTGAAACTTTTGATCGTAATAGAACAGATGCGCTTCAGGATTGCTCTTGCTCCCTATCAAGATCGTATCTGGTTGAGCGATAGCCGCCGCCCAGATCAGCACCAGAATCACGAATGCGATGAATGCGATCGATCTTGCCGAAGCTTTAAAGCCCCGCCGAAAGATCCCATTGAAGCTCTTCACTCAACTCGCCTCGATATACAGTTATTGCGGGCCCGTCCATATAAGCCCGATCCCCTTCAAATGAAATCACGAGAGGTCCGCCCCTCGTCTCCACGAAAACCTCATCTTCCACCATCCCCAGCCTTCGGGCTACGGCAGCGCTTGCAACCGACCCAGTCCCGCAAGAGAGCGTCTCACCCTCGATCCCTCTCTCGAAGGTCCTGACCTGGAGTTTATCTTCCAACTTGACGAAGTTGACGTTAGCACCCTCTAGAAAAACTGAGCTATGCCTTACAATAGGCGCGATATCACCAATTGCAAGCCTCTCTAGCTCTTCAACGAAGATCACGGCGTGTGGAACGCCAGTGTTCACCGCAGACACTTCTAGACCTTCAACGAGATCTCTCAACAGCTCGCCTTCGCCCTTTGCAGGTATATCAACTCGGGAAAAACGGGGCACGCCCATATCAACCTGCGCCCAGAAATCCTCTCCGATCGTCCTCACTTTTGTGGGCATGATCCCTGCGAGCGTCTCGACCTGAAAAAGAGATTCTACATAGCCAGCTTCATGGGCATATTTTGCAAGACATCGGATGCCGTTTCCACACATCTCGGCCTCTGATCCGTCGGGCTGAAACAGCCTCATCTTCACGTCGGCCCGGTCGGATTTCGATAGATAAATGACGCCGTCGCCACCTATCCCAAAGTTGCGGTGACACGCTAACATCGCAAACTCGCTTTTGAGAGCCCCCAAAATCAGTTCGCCTTCGTACTCGTCTATCAGGATAAAATCGTTTCCATTGCCGTGAAGTTTTGTGAAGGCCAAGTTCCAAGACGGGGCCTTACTCGATTTTGTCATCATAAATCCCCCCCGCTTCTATTTTATATACCATGGTTTGTTCTCTATCCGTCGACGTTATGGTGGTGATCTTATTAAACCCATTCTACAGGTTGCCTTAGATCTGCTTGAGATGGATCGGGCGGTCCAGATAGGTCAAGAAGCGGCCGAGGGCGGTGCAGACTGGATCGAGGCCGGAACGCCCTTAATCAAGAGCGAGGGTATGAATGTAGTCCGCGAACTGAAAAAGGCACTTCCCAAAAATACGATTGTGGCCGACATGAAGACCGTAGATACTGGCTCTATGGAAGTCGAGATGGCGGCAAAGGCCGGTGCCAACGTGGTCGCGATACTTGCAGCATCAGACGATGCCACGATAGAAGACGCTCTGAGAGCAGCAAAGCAATACGGCGTCGAGATAATGACAGACCTTTTGGGCACGCCAGATCCCGTTGCCAGATCCAAGGAGCTGGAAGCTTTAGGGGTGCATTACATTTGCGTTCATGTGGGCATAGACCAACAGATGACCGGCCACAATACAATTGATTTCCTGAAAAGGATCGTGACCGAGGTGAATGTCCCGGTAGCGGTGGCTGGTGGTATCGATGTCGATGCGGCCGCAGAAGCAGTGACTTCAGGGGCCTCAATCGTGATTGTGGGCGGAAACATCGCTCGGAGTGCGGACGTGACGGGTTCTGCTCAGAAGATCAGAGCGGCCATGGACAAGGCCCTCGACAGCCCCAAAGTTTACAAGAGAAAGAGCATGGACGAGGAGATGATCGAACTTCTCAGGGAAGTTTCCACCCCTAACATCTCAGATGCCATGCACAGAAAAGGGGCGATGCAGGACATATTCCCAATAAATCCCGGGACCAAAATCGTCGGAACGGCGATAACTGTCCAGACTTTTGAAGGCGACTGGGCAAAGAGCGTTGAGGCCATCGACCTCGCGGGACCTGGAAACGTGATCGTGATCTACAATGGGAGCAGATACATATCCTGTTGGGGCGGACTTGCTACTTTGAGTTCCAAGATGAAGGGGATCGAAGGCGTAGTGATCGACGGTGCCGTAAGAGATGTGGACGAGATAAGAGACATCGGGTACCCAATGTTTGCCAGTGCCATCACACCCAACGCAGGCGAGCCAAAAGGGATGGGCGAAATCAACGCCGAGATCACCTGTGGCGGACGATCTGTAAAGCCTGGCGACTTCATCGTGGGTGACGACTGTGGCGTTGTCGTAATACCAAGGGAGCGGGGCTACGAGATCGCTCGCCGGGCCAAAGAAGTTGAGAAGACCGAAAGCAGGCTCTACGAAGAGATCAAACGGGGAAAGACACTCTCTCAGGTGGCAAACCTCGAGAAATGGGAGAAGAAATAAGCCTGCTTTGCCGACGATAAAATAAGTTTGATTTGCCTAAAATTCCTGTTTATGTAACGGTGTGTAAATATATCTGCAAGGATTAGTTATAGCGTTTGTAAGGAGGGTTACATGGACCCAGAGTTATTGATTTCCAAATACGAACCCAAGAAGATGGTGGCCATTCCACTCGTGGTTTTGGCTTTGGCTCTAATCATCTTGGGCATAACTTATCAGAGCACGGGCTCGCCAATCGACCTCGGGGTCGAGTTTACGGGGGGGACGATCGTTACAGTCCCCATAATCGAAACTGAAGATCAGATCGCAGCGAAGTTGGCTGATTATCCTGTGATGCAGATCAGAGACGTGGGCAACAGGTACATGGTCCAGATGGACGTTATGGATAGCGATGACGCCCGGAGCCTCACGAGCTTGATAGAGTCTCAATACAAAGATGCAGAGGTTCGATATCTTGGGCCCGTCTACAGCAAGAGGCTCCAAGAGCAGGCCCGGACCTACATACCGATGTCCTTCCTCTTCATGGCGATAGTGGTATTTGGCCTATTCAGAAAGCCTATCGTCTCTCTTTTGATCATTCTTTCAGCCTTTTCCGACATCGTGATCGCCGCTGCCTGCATGAACCTAACTGGTGTCCAGTTATCTCTTGGAACGGTGGCTGCGTTGCTAATGTTGATCGGTTATTCTGTGGACAGCAACATCCTGCTGAACAACAGGGTTCTGAAAAGAAAGGGCAAAGTAGATGAGAAGGTAGCAGGAGCTTTGAGGACGGGGATTGCCATGACCAGCACCACCCTTTCGGCGATATTGGTGCTGTTCATCGTGGCGACCTTCTCTTATCTCGTCTCGGACACATTCTCCAGGATCAACATACTGTTTGACATATCGATAGTGCTCATCTTCGGCCTGGTTGCAGACGTGATGAACACTTGGGTTATGAACGCCAACGCCTTGAGATGGTATCTAGGTCGTTCCAACAAATCGAGGAGGCCAAGACGGTGAGCGAGCTTACAAAAGATCCCAGAATTTTGATATACTTCGTTGCAATCGCGGCGGCCTTGGTGATTCTGGCACCACTTCCTTCGGACGACGGCCTTCAGTCAAGGCTCAAGTACGGTCTCGACCTCGAGGGTGGATCCTGGCTTCAGCTAAAGCTCCTGGGCGCCATCGCCGAGATCGAGGCAGATCCCGTCCAAATTATCGAGAAGCAGTTTGAGGACGCTTTGGGCGGATCTGTCGATGTAGAACGGCGCCAAGATGCTGACCGCTTCTGGGTCACCGTTGACGGTCGGGTGCCCAAAGATCTAACCGAGGACCTTGGTTATCCTCAAGCCAAGATTACGCCTCGTGGGAACGTCACCCGGATCACCATCACAGACATCCCCATTGCGGTTATTGTGAACTATCTTCAGTCTTCGTTGGACGCAGATGTGAAGACTGTGAGAGTAGAAGAGCGTCTGATGTATGAGATCCGGGCAGATGTGACACGCGAGTCGTTAAACGAGATCTTGGCCCCGGTCGGTGGCAGGGTCGCTCCTGCCAAGGAAGGTTTCATCGAGGGCGTGACCGAAGAGACCGTTGACGAGACAAAAGAGGTCTTAGACAGGAAGCTTAACCGGCTCGGGTTAAAGGACATAAAGGTCAGAGTTGTCGATAACAGTTTCATCCTCATAGACCTCGCCGGAGTCGATGTGGCCACAGCCCAAGAGATCGTGGGAAAGCCCGGCGTCTTCGAGATTAGGATTCAGACCACGGGCAACGAGACGGTGCACGTCCTTTACGGATCTGAAATAGTCAATGTAGAGTTGCCCTCAGGCCAACAAGGCGGCGGTTGGGGCGTTCCCTTTAGCCTGTCTGAAGAAGGTGCCCTGATCTTCCAGGAGGCTGCAATGGAGACCGGTGCCACGAGGAATAGAGAGGCTCATTACATCTCGATGCACCTGGACGAAGAAGAGATCTTCAGCGCGCCTTTGGCCCAAGATCTCGCGGCGAGCCTTGAGGTTGCACCACTCAGGAACATGGTGGCCCAGGTTGGTGGCGAAGAGGCGGCCTCCAGAAAGGCTCATGAGCTTTACATCCACCTTCGCGAGGGCGCTTTGCCCGTTAACGTCGAGATCATTGGGTCTGGCCAGGTGACCGCCTCCTTGGGCGAGCAGTTCAAGAAACAGGTCTTTGCGGCCGGATTTTTGGCGATACTTGCAGTGGGATTTGTCATCTTCTTTAGGTACCGCGAGCCAAAGATTGTGTTGCCGATGGTGGGCACATCTTTCAGCGAGGTTCTCATGATGCTGGGAGTTGCGGCACTTCTGGGGTGGCAGCTTAACCTTGCCAGCATAGCTGGGATAATTGCCGTGATAGGTACTGGCGTTGACCATCTCGTCATCATAACAGACGAGGTTTTGTACGAGGGCAGGGTTCCAAGCGGGAAGGTATATCTTGCCAGGCTCTCCAGCGCGTTTGGTATAATCATGGCTGCAGCCCTCACTACGATCGTTGCCATGTTGCCGCTCTTTGGGATGGGCTTTGGTACTTTCAAGAGCTTTGCCTTGATCACCATAACAGGTGTTCTCATAGGCGTGTTCATAGCCAGGCCCGCTTACGGCAGGATCATCGGTTACATAATGAGGAGCGAATAGAGAGGAAATTCACATTAGTGCTTAACGATATGAATAGGCCAAAATGTTGAACTCTTGCGAGTTAGAGATTTGGCCAGAAATGTATCGTTAACCACTATAAAACGAAAAAAGAGAGTGACGATTTGATCCCGCAGGTCAAGTGCGATCTGTGGGATCGACGTCTATCTCGAATTATTTTATCGGGTTTCTATCCATATTTTGTTAAGCACTATTCTTGCGAGATCCGAGTAGTTTCATTCGATTGGTTCTCGGCTAGAATAGTGCTTGACCGTACATTTTCGCCCATTTTGCTGACCCAGTCTCTGATCTTCCAAGCTGCTTCAATGGTCTCACCACAGTTTTGGATTATGAAGTCTCGAGGAAGATCTTGGTACAGCGGGATGGTTTCGCTGGAGGCGAGGGCATTTGACCCGTCGAAGTTCACGTAGGCGATTCTGGCAGTAAGCTCGTGAGGAGACCTGCCAAAAGAAGTTCCAGGGAGGATCGCAACTCCTGTATCTTGAAGAAGTCTTTCGCAAAGTTCGACGCTGTCACTTATCCCTTGTTTTGCGAGCCGATTTCCAAGCAGCGAAAAGTCCGGGAATAGGTAGAATCCGCCCTCTGGTTGGTGGAGTCTGATTCCAGCTTCGATGAGTATTCTGTAATATTCTTTTCCGAGGGCGTCGAGGATTTTTCTTGCGTGCCAGAGGTATCGCTCGATGGTGACGCCGCCCTGGAATGCGCGGACTGCAGCGTATTGGATTGGAGCGCTGACTGCGGTATAGGTTTCGCTGGCAACAGTGGTCATGGCGTCGAGGAGCCAGTCGAGATCTGGCGGGAATGTGAAGGTTCCAAGCCGCCAGCCGCCTGCACCGCACCATTTGGAAAGGCCCGAACTTATGATCGTCCCTTCGGGGTAGAACCGAGCCACTGAGACGTGTTCGCCTTTGTGGTGGATCTGGCCGTAGATCTCGTCAGACAAGAGGATCACTTCGTAGTCCCTCGCGACCTTTGCGATCTTTTTTAGCTCTTCTGGTTGGTAGGTCAAGCCGTCGGGGTTTCCGGGGTAGTTGAGCACCAGGATTCGGGGCCTGTAAATGTCGTGTTCGCTTTCGAGGAATCGTTCGAGCCGTTCGGGGGTTATGTGCCATTTCTCATCGTAACTGGTGTGAAGGAGCCTGACTTTTTTTCCCAGGATCTGGGCCTGGGGGACGTAAGAGACCCAGGCAGGTGTTGGCACCACGATCTCGCCGTAGTAGACGAGCTGGAGAATGAACATAAGCTCTTTAGATCCGGGGCCGACGAGGGTGAGGTCGGGGTTTGCGTCTACGTTGTCTTTGCGCTGGTGAAATTCAGCCACGGCTTCTCTGAGTGCTGGAAGGCCCTTTACTGGTAGGTAGTCTTTCTCGTGGGCGTAGAGCTTGAGGGCGTTGACGACGGGGGTTGGCACCGGAAATGGTGACTGGCCCAGTCCCATGTTGTAGATCCGTCGTCCCTCGCATTGGAGCCGTTTGCATCGCTCGTTGATGGCCAAAGTTGCAGAGGGCTCAACACCTCTCACGTTGATATTGAGGCTCACATGTTTGCTCAAGTCCATTATTCAATTTCAACTCCGAAACTGTTGAGGTTATTGATGAGGACATGCGAATTCAGGACGGGGATTTTAACGTGTCGGTCCGGGCAGGATCGTTTGGTATAAAAGTTGGATGATTTATGTCGATTTTAAGTGATATTATGAAAAATTTCATACTTAACTATAACAAGGCCGAAAGAGAGCTAGAGCCGAGCGGGTAAGCCCAGCGGCTGGAAGATGATGTTTATCGCGTCACAATCCTGGCAAGGGACTTTCGGGTCAGGTTAGCGACTTCATTTGGGTAGATGGGGAAGGGAGCTAGGGAAACTTGAGCGCACCCTTGCCGTTTAGTCTCAGGACTAAGAGGCACCCTCCAAACGGCGCTTGAATGGGATGCCACCCTCAAAATAAAAACGATCAAAGAAACTTATAAGAATCAGAGGTTCAAAGTCGTTGGATAAGTTTGGCAGATCCCTCACGACATGTGGCGCTCTTTCCGTCTTGATCGAAGTGAGGGTTGTGGAGGAGATGAGTGCGACGATCTGCAAGTGAACTTGTCGGGTGGCGGTCCACGCAAAGCCGATCACCAACAACTACCAAAGGAAGTAAAAATATCATGGCTAATGGCTGGTGCGTAACTGCACAAAAAATTAAGGAATGGACCGAGGGTAATCGCCGTCAAGCTCAAGATACACTGCCACTTTTAGTCAGAAAGCTCATACTTGCAAGCCTAAAACCTTCTTTGCTCAGTTTTCCTGCGGGAGATAGTGTTTCATCTGGAGGGTGGGATGGTCACCTAATATCTGAGGAGGAAAATGCCTTTGTCCCCGAAGGTTCTTCTGCATGGGAATTTGGTACTGGGGAACGTGTCAATACAAAAGCAGATGATGATTACGAAAAACGTACAAAAAATTCACTGGGAATTGATAAAAAAAGCACCACATTCATATTTGTAACATCACGCGCCTGGATCAAGCGAGATAGTTGGGTACAAGAAAAAGATGCTGAGGGACAATGGGGACTGGTCAGAGGTCTTAATGCTGACGATTTAGAAGCTTGGCTTGAACAATGTCCGGCGGTTCATCGTTGGTTTGCTAGGCTTACCGGTAGTCGGTCAGATGGAGCCAGGGATATAGAACAGGCATGGGGAAGTTGGAGTTGCGCCACCCAACCAGAATGTAGTGCAGATTTGGTACTTGCTACTCGAGAGGATCAAGCAAAAGAGTTAGCCAATAAGCTAAACGCGGAAGTGGAACCTTCTGTCATCCGCGTTTGGGGTGAATCGGAAGACGAAGCATATGCTTTTGCGCTTGCAGTGGTAAATCAACATTTAGAATTTTCAGCTCGTTTTTTGGAAGTCAAAAAATCAAATGATTGGGATATTTTGCTTGATAGCCAACAACCACTTATTCTCATTCCTCGATTTGATAATTTTACAGGTACTGGATTGGGTTTAGCGACAAAACGTGGTCATTGGGTAATTTTACCCGCATCCTCAAAGCAACTTAGGACCCGTGAAGAAATAACCTTGTCATATGAGTGCTGCGTAATTATTATACTGAATCCGCTTCATGTTGGTTTCGTGTAATGGGTGTACACGTATATGCGCAAGTTATTTCGCTACGGGCCCTTAGTGGTCAAGAAGTGGGAATTACTCTCGATAAGGCGGACCGAGATCCGCAAATCAAAGCATTAGTTGCCATGGGCTTAGAGAAGGAAACCGCTGAAGATGTTGTGCACTCATGCCGAGGATCTTTGAACCCTATTCGCAGGCATCCTGCACTTGTTCCAGTTGACTATCGAAAGCCTGATTGGGCAAGTCCTAAAAATTCTGAACCATTGTTAGCTGCGCTGCTTGCAGGGGCTTGGGTTTCTGACAATACGAACGATTGTGATAGTGTGGCCCAGCTAGCGGGTGTTCCTTATGAGGAACTTGAAAAACAGTTACATATGTGGGCAATGATAGACGACCATCCCGTCCGTCTTGTGGGAAATGTTTGGCAAATCGCATCTCGCCAAGACGCTTGGTCGCTATTAAGCCCGTTTATCAATGCAAGCGTCTTGGAGCGATTTGGCCAGGTGATAACCAACGTGTTTCAAGAGCTTGACCCACGTTTTGAGTTATCACCTGAAGAAATATGGATGGCAAATGTACATAGTAAAGTGGTCAAGCATTCAGGCTATCTGCGCCAAGGACTTGCAGAAATGTTGGCGATGTTGGCCAGTTACGGAGATAGAGATTGCCAGATTATAGGTGAACCTTCACTACAAGATTGGGTCTCTTGGTGGGTAAGGCAGCTGTTAATAGAAAATATGTCTGGACACCATTGGTATTCGCTCAATAGTGTTTTAGCATATTTAGGTGAAGCCGCTCCTGACACGTTTTTAGAGGCAGTGGAAACAGGCCTTCAAGGTGAGGATCCACCACTTATGGCGCTTTTCGTTGATGAAGGCGTTATGGGGGGTTGTCCACATGCTAATCTATTATGGGCGCTTGAAGGTATATCTTGGAATCTGGAGCATTTGACACGTGTAGTCCACATTTTGGCGAAGTTATCTCGCTTAGATTATCGTAGTAGCTATCCTAATCATCCTTCTGAAAGCCTTGTGCGAATTTTTCAGGGCTGGTTACCTCAAACGAGAGCCTCTTTAGATGACAGGCTTAAGATTATTGATTTCTTGATGCGTTCAGAACCTGAGGCAGGATGGAAACTATTGTTAGATCTTCTCCCGGAGAGGCGCGATATTTCAACGCGGATACACCGACCAAAGTTTCGTGACTGGGCTGATGAGTGGACGCCTGATGTAACGCAAGACGAATATTATCAACATATAGTAGAAATTGTAGAAAGAGTCTTGCTGCATGTTGACGGAAGTCCTGACACACGTTGGCCCGAACTTTTGGAGAAAATTCCACAAATACCGAACGAATTTTTTGATGCTGCAGTATCCCAACTTAAAGAGAAGAATATCGACGACTTCTCCGAAGATGCAGTTACTGAAATGGGCAACATATTGAGACAAATAGTTAGTCACCATCGCAAGTTTGCAGATGCAAATGGGGCGCTTCCAAAGGATGCGGTTGATCAGTTGGATGAGATTCTTAGTCGGTTTACTCCAGATGATTTGATAAAAAAGCATCAATCCTTATTTGACGACTATTTGCCAAATTTGACCGAACCGATACTTCCGCGGGACTGTAAACAGCGAGAGAAATTGGTTAGACAAATACGCAAAAATGCTTTAGAAGAAATATGGGATGCTCAACAAGCTCTAGGAATAGTGCAGCTGGCGTTGAGTGCGAAATATCCCGCGGTGCTGGGGACCACTCTCGGCAGTTCAAGTTTTACATGTGAAATAGAAGAATTTGTGTTAAGTTGGTTAGGTGGCGATAATAATTCACTAGATCAAACCGCCAAAGCATATCTCTTTGCTAGATACAGACAGAACAACGATTGGCTTGAGATCATAAGAGAGCAATATAGCGAGCGTTGGACTGATGAGATTTGGGCGGCTTTTTGTTTAGGTCTGCCGTTCAACAAAGCTGTGTTCGACTTCCTAGAAACACTGCCAAGCGACGTAGCAAGCCACTACTGGAAGAAAACTGGGTATTATCTTCAGAAAGATGATGAAGAATACGCTAATTGGGTTATTGAACAACTAATGGAACACAGAAGACCTGTTGCGGCTATTCATGCATCTGCACATTATTTAATTATAGGAAAGACGACCTTTAGTGACGATCTCTTAGCGAGAGTTCTTGAGTTGGCTGCAATCGAACCAACAGATCACGAACTTGTACGTTTAGATGGATATGAAATTGTTGAAATATTTAAAGCCATTCAATTCTCTGGTGACGTCGATCATGAGCGTTTGGGACGGATAGAATGGATGTACCTCCCCATCTTTCGCCATAACGATATGCAACCATTAGCTTTGATGAAAGAGATTCATTGGTCATCGGTTAAGACAAAAATCGCAATGTGGCAATGATCTCGGTAGCAAATACGATGAAATCGACTGGATTAAAAAAGGTACAGGGGATCCGTTTCCGAATCCAACCCCATTTATGTAGTGCATAAATCGTGTGAATAACTGATTGATTATGTAGCTCAAAATCCTTAACCGATGACCTATGGAAAGAGATTAAGAAAAATCCCAATTTCTTTGTTTATTTGATATGTTTAGCTTTTAAAGCTGATCCACCTATTGAAGCTGAGTTCTCTGAATTGTCGCCAGAATTAAAAGAGCAATATGCAGAAAATGCTTGGTATTTATTGGAGTTAATAGATCAGCTGCCAGGACAGGAAAATCGAAAGGTTGATGCTGCACAATTACAAGAGTGGGTAGAAGCAGTAAGACAAGAGTGTGCTAATCGAAATCGAAGTAGCATCGGTGACAGTCACATTGGTAAGCTGCTTTCGCATTCTCCAGTTGGAAGTGATGGCGTTTGGCCCCACGAGGCTGTAAGAGGTGTAATAGAAGGATGCGAAAACCAAGATTTAGACAGAGGAATTGAATTCGGAATATATAATCAAAGGGGTGTGGTTACTAAGTCTTTAAGAGAAGGCGGTAAACAAGAGCATGAACTCGTGGAGAAATACAAACAACAAGCAGAAGAGATTCAGTACATCCATCCCAGAACTGCAGCAATGCTGAGACGAATTGCTGGGAGGTATAAGCGTGATGGGGCCAGAGAAGACATTAATGTTGAATTAAGAGATTAATACGACCACCCTGAAAAATAGCGGCCTTACGGTTCCTGAATACCTAGCACACATGGAGACAGAGTTAGTCGGACTCGATCAACCAACTCTGCCCATCACTCACTACAGATACATCTCAGGGATCTTTCGACCCTCGGCCTGATCGTTCCAGATGATCGAAGCGACGCGCCAGGAGCCGCCAACCTCGATGAACTGAATGCTGTTAATCCCGATGGAGAACGGCTCAGAGGCGCCAGGATCGAACTTCGCCCCGTAGGTGCTGAAACGGTGACTGATCTTTCCGAAGATCTCGGTGCGGCTCGCAATCTCTCCCTCGTAGAATGACTTGAGTTCGCCACGAGAATGCTGCTCTTCTACAGCGTCCACAAATTGGTTGATGCTCATTATCAGCGGGTCACCGTTATTGTTGATCAGCATCCCCTCTCGGATGAATAGACTTTTCAGCATCTCCAGATCAGGACTTTCGCCCTCATCGAAAGATATGGACGAATAGAGAGCCTCTGTCAACTCGTCTATCTGCTTTTCGTCTTCGCCATATTCCCCTTGACCCAAAGCTTCATCACCCCTTCATCAGACAGGTTACATCTATAAACTGTTTATCCCTTTTCGCAACCTTTTGCAGCCTTCGGCAGTGACTCTAATCTTCGATCCCCATCCTTTGGCCTTCCGCAGGTTCCCCGAGCCGGCCGGCGGCGCTAAAAATAAAATTTTATATATTTTCAAATACCGCTATCAGGAAAATTATCTCAGATCAAAGTTCGCCCTGCCGAAACACCCATGATTCGTAGACTCATCCCCAAAGCATGAAAATCGCTATGTAATGATTTCATATTGTGGACATTTTCATGGGAAGTCCTAGCTTGCAAAAGAGTGGAGGGATTTCGAGGAAAAACCCCAATGCCACCTGATTCCCATTTTCTCATCGTGACCTTCGATCCGTTCGACCAAATCGGCCGCCTTACTTGAGGGTCGCCTGGAAAGAGTGCTCGACGTTGTGAGATTTTCCTTCAAGATCGGAAATCCCAAGGTAATACCATCCCGGATTTGCAAGGTCCTGCTTCAGGTTCGTCAAATCTCCAGGGTTCGAAGCGTCGATTCTGGAGATCCAATTGAAGTTCTTGCCATATAGGTCGATCCTCGCCCTCATATCCCCCGGCGAGTCGATCAGTTTCACCTCCAGTGCCCCGGGGCGGTCCACGCGCAGCTTGTAGAAGTCCCCGTCACCTTTCGGGAATATGAATCCTTTAGCGACATCGCCAAAACTGATCTCGGTGGCGTCACCGATCTCGCTGTTCGGCTCGTTTGAATCCACCACCAGCTTGAACGCGACCTGGAACGTGTACTCGATGTTGTGGGATTTTCCCCCAAGGTCGCCGATCCCGACGTAGTACCATCCTGAATTTGCAAGGTCCAGCTTCAGGGTCGTCAAATCACAGGGGTTTGAGGCGTCGGTTCTGGTGATCCAGTTGAAGTCCTTGCCGTAAAAGTCGATCCTCGCCCTCATATCGTCGGGGACCGAGTTGAGCTCCACCTCCAGAATTCCAGAGCTGTTCACGTAGAATTTGTAGAAATCTCCGTCGCCCTTGGTGAAGATGTGACCTTTGATATCCTTGTCAAAATCGATCTTCGTGGCGTCACCAATCTCGCTGTCGGGCTCGTTTTTGTCCACCACGGGCTCAAACTCTACGTGGAACGCATACTCAACTTTGTGGGATTTCCCCCCAAGGTCGGAGATCCCAACGTAGTACCATCCCGGATTCACAAGGTCCAGCTTCAGAGTCGTCAAATCGCCGGGATTTGAGGCGTCGGTTCTGGTGATCCAGTTGAAGTTCTTGCCGTATAGGTCGATCCTCGTTCTCATGTCGTCGAGAACGTTCGGGCTTGTCGAGTCGAGCTTCACTTCCAGGATTCCAGAGCTGTTCACGTAGAATTTGTAGAAATCTACGTCGCCCTTGGTGAAGATGTAACCTTTGACGGCCTCGCCAAAATCGATCTTCGTTGCGTCACCAAGCACGTTGTTTGGCTCGCTTAAATCGACCACAGGCTCTAATGCAACCTGGAAGGAGTACCCCGCATTATGCAATTTCCCTCCAAGGTCGCTGATCCCGACGTAATACCATCCTGAATTCGCAAGGTCCAGCTTCAGGGTTGCTAGGTCACCGGGATTTGAGGCGTCGGTCCTGGTGATCCAGTTGAAGTTCTTGCCGTAAAAGTCGATCCGCGTCCTCATCTCGTCGGGAACTGCGCTCAGTTCCACTTCCAGGATTCCAGGATTTTCCACGAAGAACTTGTAGTAATCAGCATCCCCCTTAGGGCTGATGTATCCACCTGCCGCCTCGCCAAAATCGATCTCGGTTGCATCCCCAAGCTCGCTGTTGGGTTCGTTTGCGTCCTCCTGACAGTACGCGCCGGATATCAGTAATAAAAAGGCAAAAATTGCGGTGATCAGTCCGGTCACTGATCGTCTTATTTTTCCTACCATATCGAGAATATATGGGCATTAAATATAAATAACTTTGTGAAAAGCGCCTCATGACACAAAACGCTCAGAAGTCGAAGCGAAGAGCGACTTTCACCCTCATCGAAAGATATGGACGAATAGAGAGCCTCTGTCAACTCGTCGATCCGATTTTCGTCTTTCCCATATCCCCCTTGACTCAAAGCACTGTCACCCCTTGACTCAAAGCACTGTCACCCCTTCACTAGACCGGTTATAGTCGAGAACCGATTAGTCTCACCTATAGTCATGAACCTTAGGCGTGATACTTAACGGAGCATCCCAAATAAATCATCTGCTACAAAGCCCGCGATTTATTGAGTTAGCATTGTCTTTTGCGCATGGGATAAGTGTCAAACTTAGCATTCAGGACTATAATTGGTTCTCGCCAGAATAGTGCTTAACGATACGAATAGGCCAAAATGTCGAACTCTTACGAGTTCGACATTTGGCCACATTCGTTTCTGCCCGACTCTACTCGCCCATTATTTGGACTACGATCTTTCGGCTCCGGGGCCTGTTGTCCAGGTCCAGGAAGACTATCTGCTGCCATGTGCCAAGTGTCATCTTTCCTTCGATGAAGGGCACGGTGAGGCTCGGCCCCAGGATCGAGGCTCTGATGTGAGAGTGGCCGTTTCCGTCACCCTATCGAAGGTTATGGGCGTAGTCTCTATCCTCGGGCGCAACCCTTTCCAGGGCCCATTTCATGTCCTCGACGAGGCCCGGCTCGTACTCGATGGTGGTTAAGGCTCCCGTGGCCCCGGGCGCAAAGACCACGACGACTCCAGCATCAAGGCCTGATTTCTGGACTGCGTCTTTCACTTCGGTGGTTATGTCGATCATGTCAGCGTTTCCGCGCGTCTGAAACTCGACGTATTCAGTCACTATCAAAGTGGATCACCACTAAAACTGAATGGCATAAATTATGTATCAAGTCTGTGGTTTGCGGAGGCTGGGTAGGAGTGCAGGGTCGATTTCGTCCTTCTGGCGCTGATGGGGCTATTCGGGCCCAGAGACGAGAAACGCGACGCCAGCCGCTTTTTTCGAGGGCTTTTCCGCCCCAAAATTCGTTTTACCTGATCATCACGTTGCCGAGAGTGACCAGGAATAGCGCCAGGAGAAGCCAGCCGAGGACATCTTCCAACATGACCGCGTATTTCCAGCCTTCTTTAGGCCGCCAGTCGTGTGGAGGCTGGGAGACGAAGACCATCGTGCTGAAGTAGAGTGTGTCTTTGAACGAGAGATCTGTGACGAAGGAGGCGTTCAATATCCTCCCGAGCAGACGGCGCAACGTGCTCGGTCTTATCTTGAGCAAGGTGCCCGGTATTTTCTTCAGGGTTTTTGGAGCGCCAAGTATTCTCCTCAGTATATTCAATATTTTATTGAATGGCAAGCAGCATATCGACGAAATGCTCCACCTATTCCCGCCGCCCTCGTGGGCGTTTTCCTGGTATGGCATCGCGATTCTGTGAATTCCATTGCCTGCCCAGAAAGCTATTCCAAAAATGGTGATCAACACAAAGCTCCATGCGAGCGTGTAGCCTGGCCGCACTCCGTATCCGCACGTGAGCCAGGCGAGGATGTCGATGTACTTGGCCACTTCCCGCCAGTTCCTCATCGATTGCTTCTCTCGCCTGTACTGGTAATAGCAGCCGTCTGCGTCTTCGAAGTACTCTATGTTCCTGAAGTTCTTAACCAGCGTCAGGTAGACCTCGCCGTTATAGACGAATCCATCTTTTATCTGGTCCCAATGGACATACAGACGCTCGTAGTCGGAGCCGTTCAGGCAGATCGTGGATTCGTTCCTGAAGGTGGAGTTTGAGAGTCGCAAGATGCGGATGTTCTTTGAATTCTCCAGAGTCAGGTTTGCGTGATCAAAACTGGAAAACTCGAAATAGACATCTTTGCCGAATTCTGCTCCGTTGAAGTAGGCATCGCCTCCGCTGAATTGTACCCCCCTGAAGTAGGCATTGCCTCCGCTGAACTCGGCCTCCCCGAAATAGGCACAACCCAAGCAAATCTCGAAAGATCTGCTAAAAACCAATTGGTGGGCACCACTAACACCTCTGAACCTCCTCATTCTAATAATGGACTCAGTCTCACTAAAAATGAGCTTTTTCTCCCTAATAATAATACCGCTGAACTTTGTCCCCTTAAAGTTGGCATTGTCGCTAAAGACTGCTCCACTAAATTCAGCATCGCCACCGCTGAACTTTGTCTCCCCAAAGTATGCACCTCCACCGCTGAACACTGCCTTCCCGAAGTTAGCATCGCCACCGCTAAACTTTGTCTCCCCGAAGTTAGCATCGCCACCGCTAAACTTTGTCTCCCCGAAGTATGCACCTCCACCGCTGAACTCAGCCCTCCAGAAGTTGGTATCACCGCCGCTGAACACCGCCTCCTCGAAGTCAGCGTCTCCTCCGCTGAACACCGCTAATCCGAAATCAGCGTCTCCACCACTAAACTCAGCCCTCCAGAAGTTGGCAACACCACCGCTAAACTCAGCCCCCCAGAAGTTGGCAACACCACCGCTAAACTCAGCCCCCCGAAAGTTGGCAATACCACCGCTGAACTTGGCATCCTTAAAGCAGGCAGAACCATCAAGGTCGGTGTAGATGATCTGAATTCCCCCAAAGTCAGCGTCGACACCACTTAAATCATAGCTGCCACTGAAATTACCTTCCGAAAACCAGGCTTCTCCTGTGAAATTTGTGCCCCCGAAATTGACCAACTCCTGGAAGATGGCATTGCTGAGGTACACATCGCCTCGAATCTCGGAGTTTGTGATGCTTATCAAAGAATTGATGATCTTTGCTTCTCGAGCCAAACTCCAGCAGATTTCGCCCTCATAATAATTCCTTTTCTTCACTACAGACTCTATCGGCAGATCCACCTCGCTCAGGTCCAGGTCGCCCTCAACGATCACGCCGTCGTACTCGACCGGTTCGCCCCGCTCGATCTTGGCCAGGATCTCGCTCGCCTGGACAATCGGCCGAGGTTCGTCATCTGGCGCGCCGAGGGCCGGGCCTGCGAGAAGAAATGCCAATAGAATCAGGGCCAGGATCGAGGTCGGTCTCATCTGACCTTGAAATTACTTCGCAGATATACAAAAGGGTTTGGGAAGTTTTGGGCTTCGGGCCCCTTTAGCCGAATCGATGACCCTCAAAATCTGACGACGCGGGTGCCCCCCCCCATCTCACAACTCGAACGGAAACTCGCCCACGTTGGCACTGTCGCTGTAGCCTCTCGACTCCCAGTACCCGCGCTGCGCTTCGTTCGTCACCTCGATCCCGACTATCCACTTGGCCCATTTGTAGCCGTACTTGTCCTTGGCCACGAGCTGGAACGGAAAACCACGTTCCGGCGGGAGAGTGACGTCGTTTATCCCGTAGGCCATGATTATGTTCTCGTTTCGGAGATAGTCCAGGTTCACGCCGGTGGAATAGCCGTCGGCCGAATGGAAGACCACGTATGCCGCCTCGGGCTCAAGGCCGGCCAGATCCATGAGATCTACGACCCGAAAGCCGGTCCACTTGGCATCGA
>CAYWZG010000008.1:0-36835 GCA_964462795.1 uncultured Methanotrichaceae archaeon | reverse complement strand
CTTAATGTTCCTCCCGTTCCTAGATCCTGGGTGATGACAAATCGTTCTTATAATTTTCAACTCAACTAAAATAATTAGTGTGAGCTGCCCAACTATGAGTGAATACAATGAATAGTATATGTTAAAGATATATTCTAACTTGTGATAATTTGATACATATCTCATGTTTATGATCACTTCAACAATATATAGTGCTTAACGATACCTTTGAGCCAAATCTCTAACTCGCAAGAGTTTGAGATTTGGCCTATTCGTATCGTTAAGCACTATTCTGGTGAGAACCGATTAGTGTTATTTAATCGCTTCTTGACTATAGTCAAGAAGCGAAGGGGTATTTTGCGCTCAATATCTGAAAATCACTCGATTTTTAGATGGTGCCTTTCTCAGGTTGATACAGTTGGAAGGTGTGGTGTCGATATGTGAACATGTTTTTAGGGCTGAATTTTCGGCCCATCTACCCATCGGGCTCGCATTCCCTGACGCGCTTACCGGCAACAGGTTTCTCTTTTCGCCTGTAGGATCTTCAGCAAAGGCGGCAGCCCATTCTGGCTGAGTGTAAAGGGCGCTCAGGTAGTTCGGCGAGAGGACTGCGATCGTCCGATCCGTTTCTCTGGAGGCGTTGTCCATCTCCAGCACGAAGTTGCAGCCTGGCCGAAAGTCCCAGGCTTGGATCGCGACTTCGTACCCGTTTTCCTCCAGATGCCGGTGGCAAAAGTCACCCGGCAGCGCGCCCAGTAAACGAGGATCACACCCTCGCCAAGCTCGGCGTAAAACTCACCGGAGGCGAGCTTGGAGATACACCACGTCCCGATAGAGACGGGCGCACTTCACATCGGCGATGGTGTCGCCCTTGGCTTTTCTGTACGAGGCGCCAGGTGGGTGCCAACGGTTCGCTAGACTTGGTCGAAGGAGGCGCCCGCTAACTTGGTCGTGGGAACTTTCGCCTAGATTTCTGGGAAAGTCAGAATATTGACTTAAACATAGATATTGGAACTCTCAGCACCATCTTCCTGATTATATTCTTGTACTCGTCTTCGCCGAAGACTACCTGTCTGAAAATGTCTGCCATCTTCTCGTCATGTCGTCCCAGAGCCACTATAAGCTCCATCCCCCCACGGGACTTGTAGGCGACCTTCTGGAGAAAAAGGGCAGGACCTGCAAGATCACGACCAAACGCCCGTTGCCATGATTCTTCATAGGACTCAAGTGACATATCACCCTCAGAATCGCCCCGAATGGCTTTTGCAGCTAACTTGCCCGAAAGGATGCTGTAATAGAGCCCTTCACCTGTAACGGGATTCACAAAACCCGCCGCGTCCCCTACAAGAACCACTCTGTCAAATACAGTCTTTTTTGCAGGCTTCTTGAACGCTAAGAGGTGGTGACGTGGTCGGTTCAAGGCCAATCCCTCGGGCACCAGCCCCTCTTTTCTCAAGAGGTTTACAAAATCTTCATAAATTTGATTTGGACTTTGCTCTTTGATATCATGCCAGAAAGATCCGATCCCCACGTTTAGGTAACCATCCTTGACGAAATACCAGCCGTATCCTGAAGGGACGACACCGAAGAAGACAGAAAGTGTTTTGTCGTTATCGTTGATCCGATCGAGGATCTCGTTTTCGACTGCGGTCTCGGATTCTGCACAACGGGCGAGATGGCCTTCAGGCCACTTTTTCCGGATTCCAAGATCTTTGATCAACTTGTTGTTCTGAACGCCAGTTGCCATCACGACGTATCTTGCTGTTACCACCTTTTTTCCAGAGGCAACCTCATATTCGCCTGATTCAAGGCGCGTTATCTTCGAAACGGGACATACATCGAATATCTCGACGCCGCTTTTTCTTGCATCTTTTGCCATGGCGGCGTCAAACTCGCTCCGGATCACGAAATGTCCACGTTTGTTAGGAATGCTGATCTTCTTTAAAGACGGAGAATATATGTCAAGGCGAGTGACCTTGCAATTCATGTGGCTTAAGGCAACATCTCCCAAGAGATCATCTGTTCGGAACGAGAGTACGCCACCGCATGGTTTGTCACGAGGGTACTTTGCCTTCTCGAATATGACGGCTTTAAGGCCGTATTTGGCTACGTTGAGCCCAGCAGAAGTTCCTGCGGGTCCGCCACCGATTATTGCTACATCGTATCGTTCCATGTTATCTCCTCGATCGAAAGGCAAAGCCGATCTCGCGTTCTCTTCTCGGTCAATCACTCAGCTTAAGAGCATCATGACGTGATTCAGTTTTTATAGGTTTGGGATGGCGTTTCTTTGAATATTTTCTTCCTTCAAGGGCGAAAAGTCGCGGTTCTCATTTCGTCTTGTTACTCCGATTCGACGCACTGCCCAGACTAAACGGTAAAAGATAAATCACATAAAAGCTACACTCTAATATACTGGTGATGGTATGAGCGACGTAATAGATTTAGGTGACGCTAACTGGGAGACGGTGGTGGAAAGATCAAAGGGGCCAATCCTTGCCATGTTCCATTCGCCTGCCTGCTCTCACTGCCAGATGATGATGCCATACTTTGAGCAATACGCCACAGAGTTTCAGGGCAAAGTGAAATTCGTCAGGATCGACATAACAAAGAACTCTTACATACCTGAAAGGTATGGCGTCATGGCCACACCCACCTTCAAATTCTTCTGTGGAGGACGACCTATTCAGGATCTGGTAGGCGCAGCATATCCCACGCTTCTAAAGAAGCTCGTTGAAGAGGGGGTCCAGCACGGTGACGAATGCGCCAGACATTCTACACCCATATATTACAACGTAGGTTACGTCTAAGCGGACACACCAAATTAATTTTTAAGATACTGCTGCATCCCGCAATCTTTAAGTTTCAGCCAGTTCGATGGGAGAGGGGGAGGATACGGGTTTGAACTTTAGACAATTATTCACATATTTCATATTGTCATGGATCTGGATCGGTGCAACCTTAGCGACAGATTCCGGTCAGACAGAATCGACTCTTGGACCTGACTGGCTTAGCCCCTTTCAAGCTGACAGGCCTGAATGGGACCCTTATGGGCCAGATGGTGAATCGGATTACGTGCCAGGAGAGCCTGGCTGGGACCCCTATGGACCACCCAGCTATGGTCCACCTCAGCTGGTATCGTCAAATCCCTTTTCATCGGGTCTCGTTATAGCTGAAGATGTGCTGATGCCAAACCAGCTCTACCTCCAATCAGGTGGTGTTCTCACCACGAAAGGAAGCGTGAACTTGGGCGATCCCTACACTCTCTGGCTCTATGTGTCACAGTGGGGCCCCTTTGCCCTCTACGACAAAGGCAGTTTGGTCGTCTCCCAAAGTTTCTTGACGCCGGGATGGTATAAAGTAGGACAATACGCAGAGATCCTAGAATCACATCGTTACCAGTTCAACGCCACTTTCTGGAGCAATGAAGTGACATTGGCTGTGAACTCTGGCGGATATCCCACCTCTTACAGCATGACTGGAAGAGTGGTGGATCCAAGCGGAAACGGCATTCCCGGGGCTAAAGTCAAGATATCCGGATCTGGAGGTGGAAGTTACGGGACCGTCACGAATTTTGGAGGTTACTATGGAATCAGCATACCTTCAGGAACGTATTCTGTAACGTCTGAACTTGCTGGTTACAGCTTCACCAGATCGACCGCCAGGGTATGGGTGGGGACCGTTTCGGTGGCAGGAACCGTCATTGGGTATCCTGCCAGCCAATATCCATCACAGGGACAGTATCAGTCACAGGATCAACATCCTCCCGGAAGCCAAGTCACTCAACAAGGAGTTGGATGGCTGGAAGGGTATATTGCTGACAAAAGTGGAACTCCTATCTTTGGGGCAAGGATAAACTCCGATGGAGCGAGTGCCTTATCTGATTCACGAGGCTTTTACAGGATCATTCTTTCTCCGGGTGGGTACTCCACAAACGTCGAAGCTACAGGCTATACGTTCCGCTCCGCAACCGTCCAAATCTATCCAAATAGAGTCACCAAACGAGACTTTGAAGGAAGAAAGGTTCTTGTCTTGGGCGGGCTCAGGTGAATGGCAATTTAACAAAAAAGTGGAACGCGTCTGGCTTTCAGGACGAACGCAGCAGGATCCCCCCTACTTTAGTGGGGGGCGGAATGCGTTCAAATATTCACAGCCTGAATTAAGCGGTTTTCCGTATTGGTTTTTTACGTAAACTAACATAGAGTTTACCTCCGCGAGTGGAGTTATGCGTATCAAAGATTGTGGAGTCAATCTTGGAATCCGACTTCCTCTCGATCTGATATGGAACGGTTTTGTGTGGTACAAGCACTGCCCCTACCCATCAGAGCTGTTTAACCGGCACCCTTAGAGCCCGGAACTGAGGCGGCATTTCAGGGTAACTATAATATTCGTCCCTATCGTTCATCAATTATATACTATCTCCCAATTGATGATCTGGTAAACCAGGGCACGTCAAATGCCCGTCACTTTAGTGATGGGTGGTTTACGCGTAGTTCCATCGCCAGACCTTGAAACCAGCAGCTAAAATCATCAGGAAGATCGCTAATACGACGAGTGATTGAAGGTACTCTACTACTGTTACAATGTCCATCCTACTACCTCCGCAAGAGATGCCCAACTTCTATTTTTTCATCGACTCTTTAAGAGCCAATTTTCGGCTTGATGCAGAGCAACAAACCGCAAACTCTTTACCTTCGACGAAAACGGCCCTCATAAAGGGCCTTTCCCGATCCAGAACGGCTTTTGGGAATCCAAATATAAAGGGATTTCCCAGAACGCGGCCATCTTGACCAGAACGGCGTTTTCAGATCGCCTGTTTACGGCCTCTAACACGTTATTTGCACTTAAACGTTTGGTCTGGTGGCGGCAGACTCCGCCTAAATTTGGCAAATGAACGTACTTTCTATGAGATGAGAACGAAATCCATATCTGGGTTTCGGATGGGGATTCAACCCGAAATTTCCCAAAGACCGTTTTCGCCTCTCGGGCCATGCTTAACTATTTTGCTAACCTCGACAAATTGAGCCATCAGGAGGATCTCATCTTGAAGTTTGCAAGCCACATAGCCAAGATAGACATCTCAGGGATAAGGAAAAGCTTTGAGGGCGCAGGCCCAAACTCCGTAAACCTGGGCATTGGACAACCAGATTTCCACACTCCAGATCACATCAAGCAAGCTGCAATCCAAGCGATCGAAGAAGGGTTCACCGGATACACCATGAACTTGGGGACGATCGAGCTAAGAGATGCCCTTTCCGAGAAGTTCAGGCGAGATAACAACTTAGATTACACACCCGAAGAGATTATGGTCACTAGCGGAGCAAGCGAGGCCCTCTTCCTTGCGATAGGCGCCTTGATCGAGAAGGGCGACGAGGTCATGATGGGCGACCCTGGATTTGTTTCGTACTCGGCCTTGACGAGTATGGTCAACGGAAAGCCGGTTTCCGTCCCGCTAGACGAGAACTTGAGAATCTCTCCTGAATCCGTGGCAGAACGGGTTACCAGCAAGACAAAGGCTTTGATAGTAAACTCCCCTAACAACCCCACAGGTTCGGTCCAGACTGAAGATGAACTGCGTGCCCTTACAGAATTGGCCGACGACCACGATTTCGTCCTCATCTCAGACGAAGTTTACGAGCACTTCATCTACGAAGGCGAACACGTGAGCCCTGCCCAATTCTCAGACAACGTCATAACGATAAATGCGGTCTCCAAGACATATTCCATGACAGGATGGCGATTGGGCTATGTGGCAGCCAGATCCGAAGCCCTGGAAAACATGCTCAAGATCCACCAGTACGCCCAAGCCTGCGCCCCGTCGGTATCCCAAAAGGCCGCCGAAGCTGCAGTGAAAGGGCCTCAACAATGCGTCTGGGACATGAGAGACGAGTTTCAAAGAAGAAGAGACGTGTTGATAGACGGCCTCACAGATATGGGTGTTGATATCGCAAAGCCAGAAGGTGCTTTCTATGTCTTCCCGAAAGTTGGAGACGGAGACGAGGTTGCTGCAAGGCTCATCAAAGGAGGAGTTGTGACGGTTCCAGGTTCTGCGTTTGGAACTTACGGAAACGAGCATATCAGGATCTCCTATGCAGCTTCCATGGAGAACATAAAGGCGGCTCTGGACAGGATGTGTGCTATTCTTTAAATAGGAGCTATGTTATTCGTCGGATGGGTTGATCAGATGAAAGAACAGGTGGAGACGAGAGAGTTAAAAGTGGGACGGTACGTAATAATCGATGACGAACCGTGTGTGATCAAGAGCATCGCCAAATCCAAGCCTGGCAAGCACGGGTCTGCCAAGGCAAGGATTGATGCCGTCGGCATATTCGATCATCAGAAGAGATCCATCGTCCAACCAGTCACGACCAAGGTCTACGTTCCAGTCGTTGAGCGAAAGTCAGGTCAAGTGCTCACCATAAGTGAAAACTCAGTTCAGCTGATGGATATGAGCGATTACAGCACATTGGATGTACCCCTGACTCTCGACGACCGAAAAAAGGTGGAAGAGGGAAAGGAAGTCTCCTACCTGCTGGTGATGGAAAAAACCAAGCTGGACATACGTTAAGACACACGTTAAACGTACGTCAGATATGCTGAATATACGTTAAAACGGGCAATTGGCCTATTGCGTTCAAGATAGATATTAATGTTTCAATTATCCAATTTTGCAGATGCTAACGCCTCAGAAGAGGCAGAGTTCGTCCTGGTGGGCGCGCCCTTCGACGCAACCACATCTTTTCGACCTGGAACCAGGTGTGGACCTGATGCAATCAGGCAGGCGTCCTACAATTTCGAGACCTTCGAAAGTCGATATGGCATAGATCTGTCAGACCTTCGGATTTTGGACCTTGGGAATCTGGAGCTGGGATCTGACCCAGGACTTGCCTGCGAGGCTATTCAGGATAGTTTTGCCTTCATTCCCGAAGGGGCGACGCCGATATTTCTTGGAGGCGAGCATTCCATAACGCCTCCGATCGTGAAGAAGATTGCACAAAGTAGCGAAATCGGCGTGATCGTCCTGGATGCGCACTTGGACCTGAGGGATGAATATGGCGGCACCAAGATGAGTCACGCCTGTGCCAGCCGGAGGATTCTGGACATTCCAGAGGTCAAAGGCTACGCCTCTATAGGGATCCGAAGCGGTTCGAGTGAAGAGTATCTCTATGCAAAAGAGCAAGCCATTCATTATCACACCAGCGAAGAGGTCCGGGAAAAGGGGATGGGCCAAGTCCTGAAAGTGGCTCTGGAAGAGGTAGGATGTAAGAGAATCTATCTATCCATCGACTTCGACTGTCTAGATCCTGTTTACGCGCCCGGGGTTGGCAACCCTGAACCATTCGGGTTGACTTCTTGGGACGTGAGAGAAGCGATCGAGGTCCTTGCGCCAAGAGCGGCGGGGCTGGACATAAACGAGATCGCGCCCCAGTACGATTCTGGCCAGACTGCCATCCTCGGTGCAAAACTGGCGAGGGAGTTTATCGCCGCCAAGGTTGCAAGGATGTGAAAAAAGAGAACGTTTGCATCCCACTTTTTCGAAAGCATCGGCGGTTATGCAGGTGATGACGCCTCCAAGATGGAGGGCTTTGCAAGACGTGATGGTTTGCCGTCCCGGATGAGATGCGAGATTTTGGGGCTGGCTCAATCAACATATTGGAGGCAGGAACCTTGTGAGGTGTACCTCTCGATCTTTTCGCCCAGTTTCCACATTTCGAAATCTTTCACACACATTTTGGCAAGATCGAAGAATAGATCACGGCCAGGTTTCCGTCTACATGGAGGGGGCGCGCCACCTCCTCGGCGACGAGAACTTCGCCCCAAAAGAAGCTGTGTACATTCTTTCCGAGCACTGCATGAACTCTGAGATGATAGTTCACTTTGAGGGGACGTGGGTCAGAGTCGAGAGCGTCGATCTAAAGGTCTGGTGAGGTCGGCGCGCCCAGTCATTTACCTGATCATCTTTCGGGCCAGGACAACGATGAAGAGCGGCAAGAAGATCCCAACTAGAACAATCTCTGCGACAATTGTAAACCAATCTCCTTGCCCTCTATAGAGTGATCCGTAAAGGAAAGTGGAAATGCTCAAAACCACCCAAAAAAGTGGGAACCGCAATTTTACGCCGTATCCGAGAAATACGAAATACGCAAGATCGAGAATTTTGCCGTTGTTGCTCTTTTTCTTATATTCGTAATAGCAAGCGTCTGCATCATCGAATCGTACTAAATCTCGAAAATTTTTAACTAATGCTGAATATATAGCCCAATCGTAGCCGTCCTTATACTGATATTTCAGATGCATTTTAAGAGGGGCCCATTTGATGTATAATCTGTTGAAAATTGCTTCTTTCAACAGAATCTCTGACATTTTCTTAAATTGGCAATTATTAAGCGACATTGTGTCAATCCTTGCACCAGTTAAAATTAGATTTTTATCAAAATTGGCCTCATCAAATTTGGTATTTCCTGTAAACTTGGCTTCTGCAAAGTCCGCATTGCCTCTAAACAAAGCTTTTATGAAATTTGCAAATCTAGGGAACGTTGTAGCTTTGAAACTGACACCACTTTTGAATTGAGCGTCTTGAAATTGAGCGGTTTCTTTCCCAAACCAAATATAAGAAAAATTTGAACTTTGATAGAATTTCGCATCTTCAAAGTGTGCATTCCCTCTGAACTGAGAACGTTGAAATTCTATATTTACGATGGATTCATTTGAGTTTTTATATTTACAAAATCGTGTGCCTGGCAAATTGATATCTTTGTGATTATCCACTCCAAATTTAGCACCATCAAAATAAACGTTTCCACCAAACTGAGCATGGTCGAAGCTAACATAATCCCCGCTAAAAATGCTTTGTGTAAAGGAAGTATATTTCTTGAATCTTACTTCTGAGAAGTTAGCATATGATCCAAAATGAGATCCTGTAAAGCGAGCATCTCTGCTGAAACGAGATCTCATGAAACTCGCTTGCTCGAATATAACATGGGAAAAGTTTGCACTTCTATCGAACTTAGAGCCGGCAAACATGGTTTTTTACAAAATTGTGTATTTTTGAAGCTGACCCCTTCATCAAATTTGGCACCCATAAAAGAAGACGAATTCTTAAAAATTGTATTTTCAAAAATAGCATTTTTATGAAATTGGGCACCACCAAATGAAACGAACGCCTTAAATGTAGTATGACAAAAATTAACTTCATTATAAAATATAATATTTCCGAAGTTTACAATTTCTCTAATTTCGGAATTAATAATAGATATCGGAGGGCTGGCCATCTTTTTCTTTACGATAATTTGGTCATCTTCGTCTCCCAGCTCTAATAAGGATGTCGTCCAAGTGTTTTCTGTCCGCAAAGCTACTGTTCTCAGATCCAGATCGCCCTCCACTATCACATTCTCGTACTCGATTGACTTGCCCCGCTCGATCTTCGCCAGTATCTCCTCGGCCTTCACCACCTTGCGCCCTTCGGTTCCCGTCCTTCTCACCCCCTCGAAACTTCGCGCCCTTGCTATTTCTCGATTTCGTCGCTCCAACTCCTGGCCTATCGAAGGTGGCGCCGAGGGGGCGCTGATCCTCCAGGACTGTGGTGGTAGCAACTATCTTGATCGGATCAGAATCTTCTGCCAGAGCAAAAGGCACCGGCAGAATTGAGACAAATAACAAACTCAGTATCGATTTCCTCATACTTTCACCAAAATAAGTAACTTGAATTAATAGATATAAGACTTATGATAATATGTAATGATAATAGACCCCGTGCTTTCCAAGCGGCCATAACGATCAGGAAGATACCTGCCATTTTGGTCAAAACAAATCGCTTCCATCTTATCTTCTGCAGAATGGGAACGGCAACCGTTAAATATGGGGTATATTAATTCCAGATTTCATAAGACTATTTATGAATACATCCCGGTGATATGATTGCAGACGAAAATCGTTGATCCAGAAAAGGTATCCCTCGATGAGATGATCGAGCAGGGTGCCGACTTTCACGGCCACCTCGGCTCCTTCTTGGTTTTGGGAATCAGAATGGGACGTCTCGCCCTAAAGAAGCTAAACTCTCCCGGATACGAGAGCATAGAAGCTCTGGTCAAGACCGGAACGACCCCTTCGCTATCCTGTCTTGCGGACGGGATTCAGATATCCACGGGCTGCACCCTTGGAAAGGGAAACATTGCCACCGAACCTCTCAGCATTCCCGAAGCAGACTTCACATCAGACGGCAAGAGCTTGACTTTCAGGGTGAGAGACGATATCATGGACGTGATTGAAACCTGGAAGGACAGCTATGCCACTCTCGAAGATATCGCCCATAGAGCATAATCCAAACGGCCAGACGAAGAGCTCTTCGAGCGCCTGTGAGTATCCACTAAAGCTTCGTGAGTATTGGAAACGATGGAACCTCTAATCGAAATTGAGAGCGTAGACACGGTCTACGAGGGCGAGAAGATCGCCACCTTGAAGGCCGTAAGCCTGAAGATCTGGCCCGGTGACATGGTCTGCGTCCTTGGGTCAAACGGTGTATCCAGAAGCGGAGAAACTTTTGATTACCGCTGATAGTGGCGGAAGTAATGGATATCGGGTTAGATTATGGAAAATCGAACTGCAAAAATTTGCTGATGAAACTGGACTCGAAATATTAGTATCGCACTTCCCACCGGGAACGAGCAAATGGAATAAAATTGAGCATAGATTATTCGCGTTCATAACCCAAAACTGGAGAGGTAAACCCCTCACAAGTCATGAAGTTATTGTGAATCTCATATCTGCAACGACCACAAAAAAAGGCTTGAAAGTTGGATGCAAATTGGACAGAAATTCATATCCCAAAGGAATTAAGATATCTGACGAGATGATGGAAAAGATTAACATTATTATGGGTGAGTTTCATAGCGAATGGAATTATACCATTACCCCAAGAGCTACTTCAAATCGCTCATGTTAATTCTTTACAGACCCTAAGCCCTCTTTATAGATCTTGCACTTTTCCTACCCTTGCTCGTAAATTCTTTGAGTGATTCTTCCTCTCCTTCGGCGAGGTTTATTTTCGTCATGAAACATAGGACGGATTAAACAAGCATTTATATTTAACTAAAAACTAATGTTGTACGACACTAGTGCCAGGCCCGCAATTCTTTTCATATCCATGCTATTTTCCTCCAAAATACATTTTTCCCGATCACACTAGTGTCGTGTCATGCGTAAAATATCGTATTATGCACTCGTCATTTTCATGAATTTGGGGCATCAGACATGCGAAAAGGACGATAGCCTTTACGACATTAAAGCGTTGACACGACACTAGGCACTCATCACAGGTCGAACGACGTGATGACAGCGACAACTGCTATCCCAGGCCAATTCATGTTCTAGATGTGATCTGGATGGATGTCTGTGTGGTTCGTAGGTGAAACGACAGAACCCTGCTCGGTACCACTTGGCTGCACTTTCTTGACACCGTCAAATGCCGTGGTGACTCACATTTTCCCTTTGACGCTCCCAATCAGCGTTTGGAGCTTGCCATCTTGCCGTCTTGTTTTAGGTCCTCGGGAGAAGACCTGGACACGCCAGCATTTGTTTCCACCATCCGGCTACGGGCCATCATCGCGGTAATTGAACGCCAGGGCGCAAAGGTAAGATGTCACAGGGATTCCTGCCCTTCCTTCCTACAACACTAAACAAATAATCTGAGTATATAAAAGTTTTGGGAGCTTCTGCATTAATAATAATAAGATTTTGTAATTGTCTGCAGATATTCTGCAGGGTTGGCTTTGACCCAAAACAGTATCAAAATGTCACTGCCTAACGGTTTTTTTTCTGAATGGGCTTTCAAGATGAAAATCAATATCATCATACCGAAAATTCGTTTAAATATTGATTCGCGAGATCTGAACATATAAATAGTCCTGAAACAGTCTCTTTAAACTAATTATTAAACTGCATTATTTCTTCGATTGAATAGGTATGGTTGAATCGGCAAATGTTATCGTCGGCGAATATGCAGCACAATGGCGAGCTATCGTCACTACGAGGATGCGAATTATCATTTTGGCCGAGATTTGAAGAAATCGTCTAACTTTTTAGATATTTCAATTGATAAATTGGCGATCTAATACACTTTTTTGAATGAGTAATCGACAAAGTCCTTCTTGAAGCTGAACAAGTTCCTTCTTCGAACCCGCGACGGCAAGCGTTCAGGAAAAACTGTGCCCAATATCGAAAAATGCCGCGTGACGCCTATAGATTCGCCTTTTTGCGCCAGAAGTCGGCGAGGCAGCACCATACTGCGGCACCAACCAGCCGGACCCCAAGAATTGCGGCGCCAAGCGGCGCTCCCCTCTCGCCGTCCCCAGGATCTATGGCCCAGGAGGAAAGACGACGGCGGGAAGAAGTGGAGAATTAGCTATGGAGACCGGAAAATATCAGGCGAAGGTCTTCGACCGCTATCCTAACATGCGAGGAGGCCCTAACAAGGTAATCAACATGCAACGAGCAGAGATCATCGCCAAAGGAGATGTCCAGAAGGTTGGTTTTCGAGACGTGGTCCAGAGGATCGGGCGGAACCTCGGGCTCTGTGGCACTGTCGAAAACCAGGAGCCTTACGACGTTGCGATCGTGGCCGAAGGGGAAAAAGACGCTCTAGAGGAGTTTCTCAAAGCTCTGAGAATAGAGGACGGTCCGATCCAGGTCCAGGAGCTCGAGGTCAGCTGGCGAGAGGCGACAGGCGAGTTTCCCTACTTTAAGATCCTGAGGGGAGACTGGCAAGAGGAGCTGGGAGAGAGGTTCGATGTGGCAGTGGGAATCCTCCACAGAAGCATAGAGCTTGGCAGAGAGAACCTGGCCGTAAGCAAAACGATGCTCGAAAAGCAGGACACTACCATATCCATCATGAAGGAGATCAAAATGGACACATCCGAGATAGGACCCATTAAAAAAGAGGTCTCTGCGACTCGCAACGAAGCGCGCCGCGGGAGAGATGAGATCGTATCGACCATAAAAGCCACATCTTTGGAGGAGAAGTACGAGGAGCTTCGCCAGGAGATCACCGAGATCAAAGACGCCATCGAAGATCTGAAGGCAAAGGTGAGCTAGAGCAGGCCCTCAAAAGCATTTTTGGAAAAACGCGGCATTCTCCGTTACAGAACTCTTATATCGGATCGGTAACGAAAAGCAACATCGAGCAATTGATTCTGGGGGGCTATACACATACTCGAATTATCTCGACGATCAAAATCCGGCGTCGATCGTCTCCGGGATTGGCGCGCTTTTTCTCTTCGATTTTTCTCGCCTTCAAGTGATGGAGACGAGTGGCCAACCGATCGAGCCCCCAAGAAATTGCGGCGCCAGGCGGCGAGGCGACGCCAAAAACGTGGCAGCCAGCGTCATCTGGAGCCTCATTTTGCCAGCCCGCCACCTCGATAAGAGTGTAACGCTTTTATCTTGGATCGACTAAACCGTATGCCCCATGAAGTTCAAGCAATGTATAGTGATCCGTGAAGACCTGAAGCTATCGCCCGGAAAGTTGGCGGTGCAGACGGCTCACGCAGCGATTATGGCGATGGAACGCTCTGACAAAAACATGGTCAAGAACTGGAAAGGCGAAGGCCAAAGAAAGATTGTCCTAAAAGTCCCCACCCTCCAGGACCTCTTCAGGTTAAGAGAAGACGCCGACAGGGCCGGAATACCAACTGCGGTGGTAATCGATGCGGGCCTTACCGAGATCCCCTCCGGAACCGTGACCGCTCTTGGCCTGGGTCCAGCTTCTGCAAGTCAACTTGACAAAGTCACAGGCGAAATCAAGCTGCTCTAGACGATTCTGGACAAACTAAAAGGATTGGACAGGTGACACATATTCATGATCGACGCACCAAAGTCTGACAAGTTCATCGGGATGGAATACTATGCAACCGATTCGCCAGGTTGCGGCGGCCAGTTGCGCCAGAACACAAAAGACTTTCTGGTACGCGAACTTTACGAAGAAAAAGATTACGAAGGCGGCAGATTCCTCGTGTTGGAGGTCGAAAAAGAAAACTGGGACACTCACCACCTGGTACGAGACCTATCTCGCCAACTAAAGATCAGCCAACGAAGGATTAGCTGGGCCGGGACCAAAGACAAAAACGCCATCACTACACAGCGAATGTGCATCATGAACCTGGACGAGGCCGAGCTTGAACGAGTCACTCTTCCACGAGTCAAGATAAAAGTGCTCGGAAGAACTAACAAACGTGTCTCTTTGGGCGACCTTCTCGGAAACGAATTTCAAGTCAGGATAAAAAACCTCGCCGTCGATCGAAACGAAGCTGCCCGCCGCATCGAGGCGATCACAAAAGAGATCCACGATCAAATGGGCCTTGCCAACTACTTTGGCGTCCAGAGGTTTGGCGACGTGAGGCCTGTGACTCACCAGGTGGGTGAATTCCTGGTCAAAGGCGACATTAAAAAAGCGGTCCTGATCTATCTCGCCTTGCCGTTTCCAGGCGAACCCGAATCAGTGAGAGATGCAAGATCGTCCTTATGGGAAGAAGGGGACCTTGCAAAAGCCCTAAGAGAATATCCAACGAGACTTCGCTACGAAAGGGCCATTCTAAACCACCTGATCGAGAAAGATGGCGACTACGCACACGCGTTCGACGGCCTTTCCGCCAATCTGAAAAAACTGTTCGTTCACGCTTACCAATCCTACATATTCAACAAGATCTTGAGCAACAGGATGGCTTTGGGCCTTCCTCTCGACAAAGCCGTTTTGGGCGACGTGGTCTGCTTTATGTCCAAGGTTAAGGGAAAAGAGGGCCTTCCTGACACAAGCAGGCTCCAAGCCGCAGACGACGACGCAAGCCTGAAAGCTGTAAACAGGCTAATGAGTCGCAAGAGGGCTCACCTCACATTGCCCCTCTTTGGCTACGAGTCCAAGTTTTCTGAAGGGCTTCCTGGCGAAATCGAAAGGGAAATCCTAGAAAACGAAGGCGTTCGGTTCGAAGACTTCAGGGTAGCGCAAAACCCAGATCTCGGGTCGCCTGGGCTTCGACGGCCCGCGCTCCTCCGAGTCGAGCCAAAATGGAAAATCGAAGATGACGAAGACGATTCAGTTTTGATCCAGTTCTCTTTGCCGCCAGGATCTTACGCAACGGTGGTCTTGAGAGAGTACATGAAGACTTGATTTGTTTGTCTTATACTATAACGACCTTGTTGCAGACTTTGCAGGTCTCGACAAGGTCGTTTGTCCTCATCCCCGGAAACGGATCTATCAAGCAAAGGTCCGAGGGGTCGGCCTTCTCAAACAGCCTTTTTGCATCACCGTGATAAACCTCAAACTCGCATACCCCGCTTGCCAATCCCACTAACTTCGGCTCCGTGCCCACATCCTCGTCCTCATCAGAAAACCCAAAGTGCTCGATCTCTTCTATCCCCAAAAGCGTGCGATTTGCCTCCAGGTTGATCATCGCGTTCTTTATGGCAGGAAGCCAGACGTCGTTTAAGACCACTCGTTTGGCACCTGCAAGAGCCGCCATGAGCCCCAAAGTGCCAGGTCCACACATACAATCTGCCACATCTTCCAACCGACCTTGAAAATACAGGTCTTCTAATATCTTCATCTTGGGCGCGTTCTCTTTTGAAAATTCAACGTGAATCTGGGACTGATTTTTGTATATCACAAGCTCGCCTATCAGGCTTTGAACCACGTCGCATCGAAGATCACAATCTGCAAGAAGTTCCCACCTATGAGCCTTTTTATCCGAATCTGAAACTCCAGGAACTCCACCGCCCAATATGACGCCCTTGATCTCGGGGATCTCGACCAACCTCTTTGCTGCGTTTTTGTCAAGACCTTCGCCCACTATTATGAGTTCGTTTTCGCCAAGACGTGGCGGATACGCCAGAGGATACCCGACCTCGACCATCGGCCATCCAACGCTTCGCAAATTCGCTGACTCGTCTCTTAACCCTCTTTCAGCTAAAATCCTGAACGCTTCAAACATCACCAAATCCAATGGTGCCTTTTTGCAGGAACTGCACCTTTGAACCCGAAGCTTCAGGTCAGAATAGGGCGCTCTCTTATCGAGATTTGGCTCTGGCGGACAATCTCGACAGGCCATGTAAAGGCTGCCTGTCAAAGAAAGAATCTCTTCGGCTGGCTTAATTTTTTTGCCGCAGCAGGGACAATTCATAGACAAGTCTCGTAACTACCTGATATTTCAATTTTTCCATCTCTTGCCATAGAAAGTTATCTAAACTAAAAAGTCGTTTTCGACCGGAAGGAGGTTTATAAATAGCACAAAGAGGGATACGGGAATACGATGCAAAAAGAATGTTATGCGAGTATCTCCCCAATTATATAGATGATTTTGATTACAACTGTAAAATCGCTCTCGTAAACCCTAAAACCGATTTAGAGGTTTTGGTCACAGAGAATCCATGGTTAAAAGAGACGCGGTTGGTGATCAAACCCGACCAGCTTTTCGGAAAAAGGGGTGCTCATGACCTGGTCCTCCTAGACGCTAACTGGGACCAGGTGAAAGAATATCTTCAAGACAAGATGGAAAAAGAGGTCCTGGTGGGCACAATAGTCGGTCCTCTGACTCACTTCTTGATAGAGCCTTTCATACCTCATGAGCAAGAAGAAGAGCTCTACTTGGCCATAAAGTCGGATTACGACGGTGACACTATCTACTTCTCAGCCGAAGGCGGGGTTGACATCGAAGCCAACTGGGACAAAGTGATCTCAATTCCAGTCAACATCCTCTCCAATATAGAAGACGTAGACTTCAAAGCCGAATTGCCGCAAGATTTGGGAGATTGGCTCGACCCAACCGAGAAGTTCATCCGCGGACTTTTCCAGTTCTACAAAGACCTGGGTTTCACTTACCTCGAAATCAATCCCTTCGTCTTGCATGAGGGCAAGATCGTGCCTTTGGACTTGGTAGCAAGGCTTGACGACACCGAAGCTTTCTGGCAGAGGAAACCATGGAAGGGCCTTGAGTTTCCAGAGCCCTTTGGCAAGACCCTGACCAATGAGGAAAGTTACATCAAAGAGATCGATTCCAGGACCGGCGCATCCCTCAAGCTCACCATCCTAAACCCTCGAGGCACAATCTGGACTATGGTCGCAGGCGGCGGAGCTAGTGTAATCTACGCTGACACCATTTGCGACCTGGGATTTGGAGCTGAGCTTGCAAACTACGGTGAATACAGCGGCGACCCATCCACCGAAGACACCTACGAGTACACAAAAACGATACTGGACCTCATGACGAGAGACAAAGACCCCGAGGGCCGGACTAAGTACCTTCTTATCGGCGGTGGCATTGCCAACTTCACCGACGTTGCCAAAACTTTCAAAGGCATCGTGGCGGCCCTTGAGGACTACAAAGATCGGCTCCGAAATACTGGGGTTAAGATCTACGTTCGCAGAGGCGGACCAAACTGTGAAGACGGGCTCAGGATTATGCGCAATCTGGGTGAGCGGTTGGGCGTGCCAATCGAGGTATTCGGCCCTGAAACTCACATGACCAGGATAGTTCCCATGGCTCTTGGCGAAGAGGAGTGATTGATACAATGACCGAAAACTACACGCTTTTCGACAAGGGCACTCTGGCATTCGTCTACGGATATCAGGTTAACGCTATCCAGAGGATGCTGGACTTCGATTACGTCTGTGGAAGAGAAACTCCAAGTGTTGCAGCCATCATCAATCCAAGAAGAGAGGGCTTTCACACGGTATTTTGGGGCCCAAACGAGATTTTAATCCCTATGTATAAATCCATCCCAGAGGCCGTAGCTCGTTTCCCCGAAGTGGACGTGATGGTCAACTTTGCATCTTACCGTTCGGCCGTTGACACCACGATGGAGGCGCTAAAGCAGCCAAACATCAGAACTGTGGCCATAATTGCCGAAGGAGTTCCAGAAAGAAAGTCCAGGATCATGGCCGCCACCGCAAAAGATATGGGCAAGACCATAATCGGGCCTGCCACGGTAGGAGGTCTAGTTGCAGGAGCGTTTAAGATCGGAAACGCCGCAGGAACCATCGAGAACATCATAGATTCAAAGCTCTACAGGCGAGGATGTGTCGGATTCGTCTCAAAGTCAGGTGGGATGTTGAATGAGGCGTTCAATATCATAACCAGAAACTCAAGCGGCGTGGTCGAGGGCATCGCCATCGGAGGAGATCGATTCCCCGGAAGCAACCTGATGGACCACATAATGAGATACGAGGCAAATCCAGACATCGCAATGATCGCCTGTCTTGGCGAGGTGGGCGGCACCGACGAATACAGGATAGTAGAAGCTTTAAAGGAAGGCAAAATCACAAAGCCCCTGGTCATATGGGTCACTGGAACCTGTTCTAATGTCCTTCCTTCAAGTGTCCAGTTCGGCCATGCTGGTGCCAAGGCTCAATCCGAACTTGAGACTGCCGATGCCAAGAACCAAGCGTTGAAAGATGCAGGCGCAGTAGTTCCCAATTCCTTTGACGACTACGGCGACAAGATCAAAGAAGTTTACGAGACGCTCAAGGCCGAAGGCAAAGTCCAGGACGTAGTAGAGCCACGTGTCCCACCTGTCATGATGGATTACGACAAAGCCAAGGCAGGGGGCTTGGTTAGAAAACCCACGACACTCATATGCACCATCTCTGATGACAGAGGCGAAGAAGTGCTCTACGGCGGCAAACCTCTCAGCAAAGTTCTAGAAGACGAGATGGGTATCGGCGGAGTCATCGGGCTTCTCTGGTTCAAAAGAGAGTTGCCATCGTATGCAGCAAGGTTCATCGAGCTTGTGCTCCAGATTGTGGCCGATCACGGTCCTGCGGTTTCTGCTGCACACAACGCAATCGTCGCATCTTGCGCCGGAAAGGACCTGATCACTTCGCTTGCAAGCGGCCTTCTCACCATCGGTCCTCGGTTTGGTGGCGCGATAGACGACGCTGCAAGGGAGTTTAAGGGCGCCTACTATTCTGGCCTCGCCCCCGAGCAGTTCGTCAGCAGCATGAAGTCTAAGGGCATAAACATTCCAGGGATAGGGCACAGAATCAAGAGCGTGAAGAACCCTGACAGAAGGGTAGAACTTTTGATCGCTTACGCGCAAGAAAATTTCAAGAAGACCGATCTTCTCGACTACGCGCTCCAGGTCCAGGAAATAACGACGGCAAAGAAAGGCAACCTGATCTTGAACGTGGACGGCTGCATAGGCATCCTATTCATCGACCTTATGACTTCTTGTGACGTCTTCACCGAACAGGACATACAAGATGTAATAGATTACGGATACTTAAACGGCCTCTTTGCCCTGGGACGGAGCATGGGGATCATAGGCCACATATTGGACCAAAAGAGGCTAGAATCCAGGTTGTATCGTCATCCTCAAGATGATATCGCCTATATGCTGCCAGATTGGGAGGAGTGAAAGTTTAGAACGTCAAGGCCGATTCTAGACCAGGTGATCCACTATGAGGTCTGTTGAATCGGCCACCTTTTCTTTGGGAGATTGAAAACCGTGGCTACCATCAGCGAGAAGATATTCAGTCGTGCCTCAGGTCACATGGCCGAGGCCGGAGAGATCGTCGAGGCCAACATTGATTTTGCCATGTCTCATGACGGAACAAGCGTTCTTGCCATCAAGGCCTTCAAAGATATGGGATCTGAGAAGGTCTGGAACCCCGAACGGATCGTGATACCCTTTGATCACATCGTGCCTGCAAACAACGGGACTGCTGCAGATCTGCAAAGGGATGTCAGGTTGTGGGCTAAAGAGCAAGGTATACCTCATTTTTACGACTCTGGATGCGGAATCTGTCACCAGGTCTTTCCCGAGCAGGGGTTCGCCCTTCCTGGCACCTTGGCCGTGGGGGCCGATTCCCATTCTTGCACTTACGGGGCGTTTGGTGCCTTTGGAACGGGCGTTGGCGCAACCGACATGGCCGAGATATACTCCAGAGGAAAGTTGTGGTTCAAAGTTCCAGAGACCATCGGGATCAAGGTTTCAGGCCAACTCGGTGCTGGAGTTTATGCTAAAGACCTCACTTTGATGATCATAGGCGCTCTTGGCGCAGACGGTGCCACCTACAAGGCAGTGGAATACACAGGCGAGACTATAGAGCGCCTGACCATATCTGGCAGGATGACCCTTTGCAACATGGGTGTCGAGATGGGCGCCAAAGCTGCAATAGTGCCGCCCGACGAGGTTACTGAAGATTTCCTAAAGTTGCGGGCTAGAAGAACTTACCAGCTGGTTTGTTCAGATCCTGGCTCTTACGACGAAGAGATGGAGTTTGACATATCTGATCTCGAGCCACAGGTTGCAGCGCCTTTTAGGGTGGACAACGTAAAGCCGGTGGGTGACCTTGCAGGTACCAACGTTGACCAGGTCTTCATAGGAACCTGTACTAACGGTCGGTACGAAGACCTCGAAATCGTTGCGAAAATTGCGAAAGGAAAGGAGTTTAAGGTGAGGACTCTGGTGATACCCGCGTCTCGCAAGATCTTGCTAGATGCGTTCTCTTCGGGAATTATCGAGACTTTGGTTAAAGCAGGAGCCATGATAGGCCCACCTGGGTGCGGGCCGTGTCTTGGTGCTCACATGGGCGTCTTGGCCGAAGGTGAAACGTGTCTATCCACTGCAAACAGGAACTTTCCAGGAAGGATGGGGAAAGGCGGCCTGATATATCTAGCCTCACCGGCAACGGCGGCTGCCACCGCTCTGAGTGGTGAAATCACAGATCCACGGGAGGTCTGAGCCACTGAATCAGATCCAGATCCAAAATCGAGGTCCGAAGGATGGATCAAGCGTAAATGAGGACACCGGTCTCAGGTTCGATCTTCACATCCATTCCAGTTATTCTGATGGTCGAGACGACGTCAAGACGATATTGGATGCGGCTCTCGAAAAGGGTCTTGACGGTTTGGCGATAACCGATCACGATACCATGGACGGATATCATCTCGCCCAGAAAATCGTCGAGGAGAACGGACTCGACCTGATCTTAATATCTGGAGTTGAAGTATCGACATCGAAAGGTCACCTTCTCGCGTTTGGCATAAAGACTCTTCCTCCTGCCAAGAAGAGTCCCGAGGAGACGATTGATTTCGTTCATCGGGAAGGTGGAATTGCCATCGTCTCGCATCCGTACCATTTGTTTAGACATGCCATGTACAGGATACCAAACTGTGATGCGGTGGAGGTTTACAACTCCAAGTACATATTTGGCATTGCCAACTGGTGGGCTCGAAAGATGGCCCTGAAAAAGGGTCTTCCTATGGTTGCAGGAAGCGATGCTCACATGGCAAAGACTGTGGGTCTTGGCGTTACCATTATCAAAATCGATAAGGATTGTGACGTTCTCGAAGCGATCAAAGAAGGCCGAGTCCAGATCGACGGCCAGAAGACACCATCCTGGGTTTTCGTAAGTCAGATGGCAAGATGGTTGAAGAGACATATTGGAAAAGATGCATCCCGGAAGTGAATGGGTTTCGCTGAGAACAAATTATAGTCGAGAACCAACCGGATAGCACCGATTTGTTCTCGTCTCTATCTCTCGTCTTTTTCTCTAGATTTGAAACACTCTTTGAAACACGCTGCACGCACCTATCCAAGCGACCAGGTCAGCGCAAACGATTCAACAAATCGTTCAGGTTGAAATGCTCGTACCCACCATACTGTGCTGGGAAGTCCTTTATTGCTAACCAAATATCTCCGGTTTTGGGATAAGCCACAAGGCTCTAAATCATGCCGAGTTAAGGTTTATAAATATCGCTAAGGGCCCGTGAAGAAATAACCTTGTCATATGAATGATTCGTAATTATTATACTGAATCCGTTTCATATCGGTTTCGTGTAATGGGTGTACACGTATATGCGCAAGTTATTTCGCTACGGGCCCTAAGGTAGTCCGAGCTGGAGGTTCTGGTCTACTGATCCCGCGCCAGTGAGGATCGGGCAAGAAGCCACGAGGAGCGCCGGGCGGAGCCGTCATCTTCCCGGCGCCGACGAGAGGTGCTTCTCATTCCAGGAAGAATTCATCACCAGTTTTGAACCCGAGCGCGAGGGTGCCGATCGAACCGAACCCGCGCCCACGAAGGCTTTGTCCCCCACCGCTTCGGCGACCTTGCCAACACCGATCTTGCCAAACTTGGCGCTATAGTTCGATGGCGGTCACACTTTGGTCTGTCAGATCTCGGGCCACCTGGGCCACTTGCTCGTAGTCTTTGACGCCCACTGTTACGAGGTCTGGAACTTCTGGCGTGGATATGGTCGTCCTCGTGTATTTCTGGATCAGAAGTTTGGCGTTACGAAAATGAATGCTGCTTTTATACGTCCCATCTTTGTCTCCTCCGGGTTTGTCGATGACCCGAATATTCACGCATGATTGCATATAGATTTATGCGGAAGTTGGGGCTCTGGCGGTGCATCTGCCCGGTCGGCGCCAGTGCATGGCTGCCCGTCGGGACCTGCCCGTGGTCTATCGTGTCCAGGTAGACGACGTCACCGGGCACGAGGCCCCTGACCGGGATCCGGCTCATCTTCCCGGCCCGAACGACGTTCGCCTCGGGCGCCACCATCTCTTGGAGGGCCTCCATCGCCCGCTCCGCCTTGTACTCCTGGACGAAGCCGAGGAGGGATATGAAGAAGACTATCCCAAGGATCACGTAGGAGTTGGTCGTCTCTCCCGCGATCCACGAAATGACCGAGGCCGCTAAATCAGGACTATGATCAGGTAGTTTTCGAACTGACGGAGGAATATCCGGGCCTTGGAGGGCTTGTAGATCTTGGCGAGCTGGTTTGGCCCAAAATCAGAAAGCCTTCGCTCGGCCTCTTCAGGGAATAGCCCCTCCTCGCTGGAGTTCAGCTTCTCCAGGGTCTCATCGGCGGTCAGGGTGTGCCAGGGCTCGTTCAAGGGATCATCTCGAAGAATTTCTTTTGGTTTTTGTAATATATTTAATTCCTAGTTGTGGTTCTCATAGATATCTCTAAGAAATTCAAATCCATCTCTGAAATACATGTTGCAAATTCTATTTGCATTTTCTGTATTACCAGATTTGTAAAGCTTTTCCACAATGGATCTTATATGATTTTTGTAATCACTAGGCGTGTAATGGGCTAATATTGTTAAGTAAATGGCTCCTACCTTATCTGGGCTAGTATCGCTAAGTCGGTCTAAGTTCTCAAGTAAATAAGGGATATTAGGACTTTGTTCTATAAACTTCGCAGATAGCTTAATCCAGGACAATTTTTCTTCATCTATGTTTTCGATGTAACATGATAATTTGCTAATGGCAGAAAGTATCTCTTTTTCATCTTCTGATAACGTATCTATTTTTTTAATTAGTTTCTCAAATATATATCTCCAGAATTCTATAATTTTCTGCACTATCTCTACTTTTTCTGGCTTATTTTCAGTAGAACTATTATCTACAAGGTACTTTCTCTGCATCCAGAAAAAGGAGATCATTTCGAGAATATCTTCTGTATTCCAACAATTTAAACACCTCAGAAAGAGGCTTTTTTCATCTATAAGATTATCTTTACCTCGTAAGTATCCTACGCAGAGATGATCAACGAGTCTTTTTCTGATGCTTTCATTTTTAAATTTCGTATCGATTGCTTTTAGATAGTGTCCATTAATCTTTAGAAGTTCATAAAGTGAGTTGTATAGCCGATGCGATATAAACAGATAACCTTCCATAGTCGCTTGCCAATGGCCATCGTCATTCTTAGGAAATATATAATTAATATTTTCTTCGACCCACGATCTGTCTACATAATATAAATTTGACAAATATTTCCCTAGTGATACAGACCATTCCAAACTGGGTTCAATACTTCGATCAAGACGTCGTGTAAATTCGTCTTTAATATTTTCATTCCATTTACTTGGTAAATCCTTGTTCTCATCTAATCTTGCAATATGTAAGACATATTCAACCAACGCGCTGAATATGCGGCCTCTTGCGGAATTTAAAGTCGAAAACAAAAGATCATCTGGATTTTGAATATGAGTGCCTGTCAATTTCAGCATAATCAGAATGATTTCTTCCGCCTTTGGTAGATGTACTCTGTCAAATGCATGACTATCATCTTTTGTACCTTCGATTAGTAAGTCGGCAATTTGTGATACGATCCGGCCATTGTACCCGTACACGTCTTCTTTGTGATTGAATTCTGCGAATTTTTCGGATAATATTATTTGTTTGCAGTAATCAAGAATATTAGACCAATTAATCTCTTTTTTGTCTTTCCAAGCGTCACAAAAGCCCCATATAATCCTGTGTACATAATTTAATTGAACTTCTAGAAATGGTTTCAGATTATTATCAAACTTATCAGGCTTGGACTTGATAGCAAAATACAAAGCCTGTTCTAATCCTTCTTCTGAGGGGGTGTCCCAGCCTTTCTGATCTTCCTCGTAGTCTATTAAATACCCAGCTATATATTCATTACTCTTCTGAAGAATCTCAGGAACTTCCAAAGGACTGATATGAGTAACAAACCCGCCACCTTCTGACCAACAAACGAAATCAGGATGCTCTGGCTCAATTCCTGTTATGACCTCATATTTTCGATAAAGTAGGATTGCGGGATCGTAATCAGAAGTTAACAGTGAAGAGAGCCATGACTGTTTCCAATAAGCTTCTGACATCTCGTCTACATCTTCTCGGCCGGGGCCGTTCTCAATCCAATTAATAATACGATCTTTTTGTTCTGTAGAAAATGAGTCGAAATGATCTTTGAATAATGTATAAATTTCGTGCATAAGGTTGCTATCAGTTACAATATTCTTATCAGCAATAATCCAAAATAGATCTGAGCAATTACTCCAGCTTGTGTTAATTACGGATATAAAAAGTCTCTTAAATATAGAATGACTTTCCTGCAGCAATTCTCTTAATGCTTCTTTTGTATTTTCTTCGTCGTTGTTTACCGCGATATTAAGCAAATCTCTCGCCATTCTAATTAATATATTTTGATATTTATCTGGGAATCGGTTCTGAGGGTGATCTTCGATAGCGGGAATCCAAGCAATATTAAATTCGTCTTGTTTCTTGTGGACAATTTCTGCGATTTTACTGATGATAATCCTTGCAGCTTCCAATGGGAATAATTCTGAAACACTATCTTTATTCTTTTTGAATAATTCATTAAGTTCGTATTCTCCGATCAAAGGTTCTAGATTTTCTTTTCCATGGACTTCTACCCATTTTACTGACGTGACCAGATCCAATAGTTTCAGCACTTTCTCTTTTTGCCCGGCTTCAACAAACTTAGGGAAAAATTTTTCATATATTTCGAAACCGATTAAATGATTATTCCACTTTGTATTAAGATATTGTCTAACTAACTCTACTTTCCAAGTTTTCCCTCGGTTGCGCCCAGTTTATAACCTACCCTTGAATCTCGCATAATACAAGGACTGTACGAGGCCACTTAAATATAACTTACCTTGATATAAATAACATTAATTCGGCTCATAATGTGATAAATGTATACCAAAACCAAAACTTGGAAAGTAGAGTAACTAACTCAAGATCATCTATTTCAATAAAATACGTGGGAAGGTTGCCCATAATCTTGACGAACAGCCAGTTAGTGTAGTAATTATCGACCTCCGTTTTAGAAACAGAACGAACAATATCCATCAATTCCTTGGAATACTCAGCATCTTCATTTACTGCGATTTGTTCAGACGCCCTCTCCAAGTAATCTAAGATATTCCAGTAAGGAATCTTATAATGCCCTTCTTGGTCGATTAATTTCGGTGGTTGGTTTTTGCTGGGGTCAAAATATCCACGTTCTTTTAATGGAGTTAACCAGTCTGTTGCGGTAATTTTCTTAAAAAAGTAATTCTCTAAATGAGTATCATTCTTAATCCATTGGAAAATCTTTCTAGCAGCTTCATTTTCGTAATGGTCAGCATTCGCGTCGATCTCCTCAAAACGTTCATGCGTAAATGTTGATATAAGATTTATGTCTTTCTGCCATTTTTCAATTACATCATAAAGTTGTTCAAATCCTTTTAAATCTAATGCATAAGGTACGACGGAAATTCCTAGATCGGAATAATACGATTTTTCAAATTCCAGAATATTCTCCTCGCCTTGGTACATCGGTAATAAAATAAAATGTTTTAATTCTATTGGGGGATTACTTCCCTTTGTAATCAAAAAATCGAGGACTTCAAACTCATCCATTCCATAGCCTACAAAAAGAACTATATATTCAGAAAAAAGCTTTTTGAGAAATTTACCTACATCATCATCACTATAATGTTCTAAATATGCCTTTGTAGTAAATATCATCGACTCACGATCATTTACAGTTCCATGCAAATGATATAGACGTGTGCGATCGATTTTATATGCTTGAAGATCTCGTGGCTTATATACAATCCTCTCATCAAAATATAGCTTGTCAAAAAATCGGTCCACATTGGTAGTTACATAGACTGCTCGCAAATTGTATAAATTCATATAAATGGATTTTTGTTCGACTTTTTTGGGATTAGGCTGCAGGTTTCTCTCAATAGTGTCGTAAAAAATATCTTTTTTTTCATGCATATCAAATATATGTTGACATATACTAATTGTTTTCTTTGGATTTTTATCTTTTTCTAGGGTTGTTTTTTCTTTGTAGTTAATTATAGTGCTTGACGATACCTTTGAGCCAAATCTCTAACTCGCAAGAGTTTGAATTTGGCCTATTCGTATCGTTAAGCACTATTCTGGTGAGAACCGATTAGTGTTATCTAATCGGTTCTTGACTATAAACGTTTATCATAAGCAACATTAACTAGCTCACATGCCAATTCAGACCAGCCTTTACAGCCTACAAGTCTCGACACCCCTGCACCAATAAACAATGCTAATTTACCCTGGTCTACAGCATTCTTAATTTCATCAGGCAGATCTGGAATTGGCACTATTCTTTCTCTATATTTTTGATCACCGCTGATAGTCATGCAAATCGCTCCCCAATTCACGTCTCCGTATTCCTCTCTCCGCCACCTAGCAGATTAAGCAACACCCTTCACACTTAGCCCAGATACTGCACACCTGTCTATTTGTACACTTAACGGTTGAAATTGCTGTAGTCATCCGCCTAATGGTGCTTCACGTTAATAAAATATATGTTCCAGCAGCCCTTCCCGACTCCAAAATATCGACCGCCCTGCCTCCTTTGCTCTCTTGGAGAAAATGATGTGCCCGAATTCCCTCGACGCCTGGCCAAGGCCTCAGCCAATCGGAGGTGGCGGATCACCTCGCCCGACCTCCCGCGCCCGAAGCCACAGGGAGGCGTAATCTTCCCGGCGCTAGGTCTCACATTCGCATCCTCCCGCCGGGCGAAACCATCGGGACGATTCCAGGACCGCTCGGCAGACAGGGGCGCCGAGGCCCTGCGAACTCTTCGTTACTATCCGGGCGCGTTTTGCGGGTGGGCGAGTGCGAGGCCTTCGAGACCGAGGCCGAATGGCCGGTGGCAAGTGACCTGGCGCCGCCGGAGTCGTCTGGGAGACTTGCCGGGATGTTCCCGATTCCCACGAGCGGGTGTGCCAACAATCGTTCATCGCTTCAGGGCTCTGATTATCAACGTCCCGTCTATTTCTTCCGCTTCAGCCCTGAACCTGGCCTCTTCAAAGATCCGTTCCCAGTCAGCTCCAGAATAGTTCGGACCGGGATTCTGGATAGCTCGCACTTTTCGAAGCGGCTGCGTCAATGTGGGTGTAAGGAAGAAAACGCATAAACCTTTGACCCGTTCCGGGCCATGAGCCCCTTCGTAAACTGCATCTCTTTTGCCCTCTATCAATTCAACGATCGAAACCCCTGCGCCACCGCAAAAACGCTTGGTCCATTCTTTCCCGTGTTCTGAGTACTCCATGTCGAGCGGGGTGTGGACGACGATGTAGTGAGAATATTCAGGGTCAAAATATGCTGAAAAATCTTCGCTCTAGTTGAGCTGGATTTCGCTTATGCTGTCTTTGAAACGGGCAAGAAGCTGCAGGGCATCAGCATCTGCGTGATTTCGGATGCGCCATATCACCCTAAATATATTGATGAATAGAGGATTTCTGGAATAAATAACCGTCTATCGAACTCTAAAGGGCACGACATGGACATCGCCGAACTACACCTCTACCGAGATACTGCCGGTCTTGGGACTATACGCCTTTGTGCCAATGTGCGTTCTATATCCATGCCATCAAGACACCATGGTTGTTGATCTTTCCTTCATAGATCCTGGTCGAAGATATCCGCACGTTGTCGTCTGCCATCTTGTAATCGATCCGCACAATATCGAGGGGATGAAGGTGATTTTCGCGTCTGATCTCGTTGATCTTGCAAGCCACAGGTTCGGTTTCGGGAGAGACCACTATGCAAGTGTAATCCTTCTCGATGGCAGACCCATAGACGTTGTGGATCTTCTCCACCGCGAACCGTTCTGCACCCAACTCTTCTTTTAGGATAGCTTTGAGGGTCTTCGCTCTGGTGTTGAAGTCTCGAACATAGCGAGTTCTCTGGCTTTTTGCCATCTCATCTGAGGTGAGGGCTATTACCACTAGCCCATCTTCTCCGGCTACTTCGAAGGCCTTCTTCAACAATGCAAGGTGACCATCGTGGACGGGATCGAAGGTGCCGCCCACTGCAACTTTGCGGACCATAACATGTCGGCTAAGGGTCGAAATCCCTATAAGTAACTAGCGGCCCCATCATCAGAGTTTAAGGCTGCATTCGCCCAGAGTTTGAGTCATCTTACCGCCAGTATCTTGCCCACGATCCGTCTCGTGCTACATAAGCTGCAAGGATCGTGATCATCCAGCCGGACTACCTGGGCGTCTATACCCCGGCTTGACAGCTCTCCTTTGAGGAGTTCTATATCGAAATGCTGATCGTACCCCAGAGTTATAACGTCGGGTTCCAGCTTTTCGATGGGCCGGAACATGTCGATCTCGTCGCCAAGGATAGCATGATCGACCACTTCCAAAGCCGAGACCATAAGAAGCCTCTGTTGTTGGGGGACTATCGGCCTTGGCTTGTGCTTTACGTTGACGTCCCTTGCTACTATCACGATGAGGTCGTCTCCAAGGGCCTTTGACTGCTCCAGGTAGAATAAGTGGCCGGGATGAAGCAAGTCAAAGGTGCCAGTGGCCAAAACCCTAGTCAAACCAGTCCTCCTCGTCGTCTTCCTCTAACTCGACGTCCAGGATAGGTAACCTCCTTGGCAGTCCCGTGTTATCATAACAGACCCAGCTCTTTTCGTCGAAAGGGGGTGCAGCGATGATGTGACAATCACCGGTCTTGCCAAAGAATATCAGGTCTGCCCGCGACGGCCGAAGGTTGGGGGAAGGATGGCTGTGAACAGATCCCACCACCTCCATGTTGGGGAGCATGTACAACCTGATAAGAGCGCTCTTGCTCGACGATTCCGTCCCCGGCAACATAATCACCTCGGTGATAATGTCATCTTCTGCCCTGAGTAAACCTGCAAACTCCACTGGCATGGTGGACTTAGAAGCCTCGAGGATGAAATACAACGTATCTCTGGCGATCCCTTCCACATGTCTTTGCCGCTTCATCTTTGCCATCCTCGTATCTCAAAAATTCTCAAGTTACAAATAGCCTCCCCAAGCTTCCTCCACGAAGTTTGCCGCCCTCTCGCCCTTAAAGATCACTGTCTAATTCGAGATATCTGCCTAATTGGCAGAGGGCCTCAGGTGGACACAGTCCCCGGCCATCACCTTAGTTTCGGTGCCATCGTCTCGTCTCACCTTGAGGGCGCCATCCTCCTCTAGCCCTACAGCAACGCCCTCAAATTCAGAGGTCTTGGTGATTATCTTAACCCTCCTTTTCAAGGTGACGGAACGCGTCGACCATTCTTTGGAGATGAGTTCAAACGATTCTAGCATTTCCTCATATGCCCGTTCTACTTCTAAGAGGATCTTTTGGACAAGCTCTGCTCTGGATACGTTTCGGTCAAGTTCGCAAGATAGGGACGTTGCTTTCCATTCGCCAAGGAACGAATCAGGGTCCATGTTAGCGTTAATTCCGATCCCTACCACTGCATAACTTAGCCCGTCCATCTCGGCACCGATCTCGGTGAGAACGCCACATATCTTCTTTTCGCCCACGATCAGGTCGTTGGGCCACTTGATTCCCACGTCCAAACCGTAAAGGCAAAAAAGGGCTCTTGCCAAGGCCACGCTGACTGCCAGATTAATCTTGAACGCCTCTGAAGGCATGATATTTGGTTTTAAGATTATGCTCATCCAGACGCCACCGGGCGGCGAGTGCCAGAATCGATTCATCCTGCCTCGCCCGCTGGTCTGAACCTCGGCGAGAATCACGGTCCCGTTCGAAGCAGAAAATGCCATCTCCTTGGCGACTGCGTTCGTGGAGACGACCTCTTTGCAAAAGTGGATCGGCCTTCCCACAAACTCAGTCCCAAGTTCTGACTCGATCAGCTCTTCGGCGAGGAGATCTGGATGGCCCACCAACCTGTAACCTCTTCCTGAAGATGATCCTATATCATATCCCTCAGAACGGAGCGATTTGACCCTCTTCCAGACGGCAGCTCGGCTCACACCCAAACTTGAGGCAATCTCTTCGCCCGAGATCCATTCTCCTCTTCTTTGGAGCAGTCTCCTTAAAACCTCTTTTTGGCTCAAAGGTGAGGCTACTCCTGTGGGGACACGCTTTCTTGGGATGTCACGTAAGCTTCTACGGCGGCCGAAATTGCGGCAACCTTTCGGGTGTCTGCGCCGAGGGCCGAAGCGAGCGAGATCCCTTTCTCGTACTCGGCTTCTGTTACTTTCTTCACTTCAGTCATTATGTCCTCGTCCTTCAGGAAGTGGGTATTAATGTCACCGCGTCTGAACCGTTTGTTCCTCAAGACAGCGATGTGGAAGTTTATGTTTGTCTTGACCCCGGTTACGATGTACTCATAAAGTGCTCTTTCCATTCTTGCGATGGCCTCTTTTCGATCTCTGCCCTGAGCTACCACCTTGGATATCATCGAGTCATAATATGGCGGTATCACGACCCCTGCGTAAACCCCGCTGTCGACCCTGATGCCAGGTCCGCCTGGGCTCCTGTACCTCTTGATCCTTCCAGGTGACGGCGAAAAGTCGTTGAGCGGATCTTCAGCGTTGACCCTGCACTCGATTGCCCAGCCATTGATCTCGATCTCGTCTTGAGAGTAGGCCAAAGCTTCACCGGAAGCGATCCTGATCTGCTCTTTTGCAAGGTCGACCCCCGTTACCATCTCGGTTATGGGATGCTCAACCTGCAACCGGGTGTTCATCTCGAGGAAGTAGTAATCTCCTCGTGAGTACATGAACTCCACAGTCCCTGCGCTTCGGTAATTTATCGCCTCAGCGGCTTTGACCGCGATACCGCCCATCTCTTCTCTGAGCTCAGGCGTCATTATGGGCGATGGAGACTCTTCGATCAACTTTTGATGACGTCTCTGGATGGAACATTCTCTGTCCGAAACGTGGATTGTGTTGCCGTTACCATCTGCCAGAATCTGAAATTCGATGTGTCTTGGTTCTGCCAGGTATTTTTCCACGTAGACGGTCTCGTCTCCGAAGGCGGATTTGGCGATAGATTGAGCAGACTTGAGGGAAGGGCCTAGATCTTCGTCTTTCCAGACGATCTTCATCCCGATTCCGCCGCCTCCAGCAGCAGGTTTCAGCATCACAGGATACCCAACATTCTCGACTAAGTCTTGCGTCTCTTCGGGATCTTTGATTCCACCTTCGCTTCCAGGGATGATTGGAACGCCTGCATCGCTCATTATGTCTCTGGCCGCAATCTTGCTTCCCATGCGGTCGATGGCCCTGCTTGAGGGGCCTATGAAAACGATACCACTCTCTTCGCAGGCTTGGGCGAACTGAGGGTTTTCAGCCAGAAATCCGTAACCTGGATGGACCGCCTCAGCTCCGGTCTCTTCAGCTGCTTCCAGGATCTTGTCTATTCGAAGGTAACTTTGTGATGCTGGGGGTGGGCCTACGTAAACCGCCTCGTCTGCGTATTTGGCAAAGAGGGCATTCCTATCTGCCTCAGAGTAGACTGCCACCGTGGAGATGCCAAGCTCTCGACACGCTCTCATTATTCGTATCGCGATCTCTCCACGGTTGGCGACCAAAATCTTCTGGAACATCACCAAGGGTAAAGCATCATGAGGGTAAAAAGCTTTGGCGAGGCCAAGGATTTAATAATTTCAGGCCTCATTCGGGATCTATGAAGCCAAGGGAGATCTCACGAGTGGAATGCGAAGAGTTTTTGTCCAAGGCCAAATTTGGAAGGCTGGGCCTTTCGGTGCAAGACCGGCCTTACGTCGTCCCCATATCTTATGTATACTCCAAAGGTGCTCTCTTCCTCCATTCAGGCCTTGGCGGAAAGAAGCTAGATATGGCAAAGAAAAATCCACGAGTCTGTTTTGAGGTAGACTCTTTGGATAAAGGCAAGTGGACGAGCGTGGTGGTTTTGGGCAAGGCCAATCTTTCAGATGACATAGTGGCAAAAGAGAAGTTGTTTGAGATCTTCATCACGAGCAATATGGCAGGTCACGGTGGGAAAGCCTTCAGGCGAGAAGAGCTTGAGAAGATGCCCATGTGCATCTGGGAGATCGGGATCGAAGAGATGACCGGGCGCGAAGGCGTTTGGTGAAAAGAGCGGACGTGATGAGTCGAGTAAATCTCTGGGGCGCAGTAGAGGGCGCTAAAGTGGCAAGATTCCGCCCTTCAGGCCGTGGCAATTGACGCCACATCTCTGGCAATTGAAAATATCGCTAAACACTATTTAACAGTGATATGGACATCTAACGGCTGCAGGATAACTTTGCATGACTGCGATCAAATGGACCGAGAAATATAGGCCTCGCACCTTGAACGAGGTTTTGGGGAATGGAAAGGCCATCTCAGACCTTCGGAGCTGGGCGCAATCTTGGGAAGTAGGCGTTCCAGAAAAAAGGGCTGTCATCCTTTATGGACCCGCCGGTATCGGTAAGACTTCGGCTGCTCTTGCCTTGGCTCGTGAGCTTGGTTGGGATCAGATCGAGATGAACGCGAGCGACGACAGGACAGCTCGCGCCATCGATAAGGTGGCAGGCTCTGCTTCCAATATGAGGACCTTTTCAGGCAAGAAAAGGCTCGTCATCCTGGACGAGGCAGACAACCTTTATGGGCGGGTGGATCGAGGCGGAACCGCTGCCATGCTCAAGCTCGTAAAGAGCGCCAAGCAGCCCACCGTTCTGATCGCTAATGAATACTACAACATATCAAAACCATTGCGCGATGCCTGTCTTGGAATACAGTTTCGGAGCATAAGGAAAAGCACGGTGGCCTCGTTTCTCAAAAGCATCTGCAAGGCGGAGGCAGCAGGTTGCACTCCTGAGATGATTGTCGAGATCGCAGAGAACGCAGGTGGGGATCTTCGAAGCGCCGTAAACGATCTCCAGGCGGCTTTAGAAGGCGTCGAGGTCGGTGACGTTGGCGAAGTTGTCACAGGCGAGCGCGATTCAAAGTCTTCCATATTCGAAGGTCTCGCCAGGATATTGAGGGGATCAAATCCTTCGGAAGCCTTGAGGATAACCTATTCGTTGGACGAGAGCCCTGAAGATTTGGTCCACTGGATTGATGAGAACCTTCCTCTGGTATATGAAAAGGACGATCTTGTCAGGGGTTTTGATTGTCTTTCCAGGGCGGACGTTTTTTTAGGACGGGTCAGAAGAAGGCAGAATTATGGTCTTTGGCGTCATGCTTCCTTCATGATGACTGCGGCAGTCTTGGCGGTGAGACAAAAGAAAAGAGGTGGTTACATCGCCTTTAGACCTCCAAGCCTCTGGAGGCGGATGGGTCAAACCAAGGCTGCAAGAAATATTCGCGACTCTGCGGCGTTGAAGATCGGGCGGCATTGCCACGTCAGCTCAAGAGTGGCCAGGTCCGAGCTGATGAGCTTTTTTGGCCTGTTGTTGAAAGATAAGGGTCTTGCGCCAAAGGTTGCGGCCTTGCTCAATCTCAACCAGGAAGAGATCGCCTTGTTGATGGGGACCAAGTCCACCACAAAGAAGGTATCCAGGATCTTTGAAGGGGCTCAACGTCTTACAGAAGATGAGAGGATTGCAGATATCGAGCTTGGTTGGGGCGGGTTCAAATCGGTTGGTAAAAAGGCTTCTGGCGATGAGCCAGATGGTGGCGAATCTTCAGGCAAAAAAGAAAATTCCAAGCCGTCTCGATCCGTCCAGACGGATAACGAGACTGACGTGGTTGCCGGCCAAAAGTCGCTCTTCGACTTCTAATTTCGACTTCTGGCCGGGTTAAACACTAATCTTTCGAGAACCAATTCGTCATTCGTCTCATCTGATTGGTTCTCGACTATAGATGACGAAATCAGAAACCTGATTTGGAAACTCAGAATGTCTTGATCTCTTCTTTCATCAGCTTTTCGGGAATGGTGGTTATGTTCTCCAGCCAGTAGTCTGCGATCGCATCTATCTTTGGCTGGACGCTGGATAGGCTCGCGCCGTCTTTCAGAATGGTCTGGGCGCTGAGGACATGAGGCTGATCGATGGGTTTTCCTATCTGGGAGAGGATTCTAATGTAGACTTCATCTACTTCTTCGACCTCTTCTACGATCTGGTTTGCGATCAGGTTTGAGAGGAGGTTGTATATCTTGCCGACGTGTCTTATGGGGTTTTTGCCGGCGGACGCCTCCATGCTCATGGGTCGGTTCAAAGTTATGAGTCCGTTGGCCCTGTTTCCTCTGCCCACAGATCCATCGTCGCCCATCTCGGCCGAGGTTCCTGTGACTGTGAGGAAGACCGAACATCTTTCGATGTCGTCGGCCACGTTTACCTGGACGTTGACCTTTCTGGAAGTGTAGTTAGAAGCGTTATCTTGGATTTTCTCGGCCACTTCTCTTTTGGCTTCGACGTAGTGGTCCAAGTTATCTAAGTGCCTTCCTACCATGGCGCAAGCGATGGTGAGGTTGATAACGTCACCCTTTCTCATGCCCATGACTTTGACGTCTTCACCTATTGCTGGGATTTCATCTCTGAGGTTCATGAGATAGTGTTCGGTGTTGTAGACCAGGTTTTCTGTCTCTGACAAGGGGGCGTAGCCGACTCCAAAAGAGGTATCGTTCGCGCAAGGGGCAGATCTTTGGAAGACGTCTCGAAGGTCAGAAGATCCAGTCCCTATTTTGGATTCCAGGATCAAGTCTTCGTTTACATCTAAGTTTCTAAGGGTGCTCTTCATATGATCTTTAGCCGCCTTGATGGCGATGATATCAACAGGGATCTCTACTTCGTTGAAGTATCTGGTGGCTCTTCCGGTTAGAAGGATGTATATGGGTCGGACGATCTCGCCGCCGCCAAAAGCTGGCCTTGACCTGCCAGCCACAATTTGGGTTTCATCTGTGTTGTGATGAAGGATGGTGCCTACCCGTTCTGTATACTCATGACAGAGGGCTCGACTGATCGATTCTGATATGCCGTCGGCGAGGCTGTCGGGGTGACCTATTCCTTTTCGCTCTACAAGTTCAGTCATTTGCCTCTCGACAGACTGCTGATTTAGTTGTTCGACCTTGATATTTCTCATCTTTGCCCCTTCCTCAGTAATATCTGGTTTGGCAGAAAGGATCTATGACATATTAAGATTTGGGCGACCTATTTTCAGAGGGAGTGGCAAAGCTGGAAACGATAGAATCGCAAATAGGGCGAAAGCGGGTCGGATGATTGGAATGTTAGAATATGAGAATGTCAATGGGGGCAAGATGAGACCATGATGAAAATTGCCTTTGCCCCCTTTTGCGAAGCGCAAGGGGTAAATCTTCTGGTTATAGTGTAGGAAGATATGCGGCTCGTGTACATGGTGGGTAAAGGCGGCGTTGGAAAGAGCGTATGCTCGGCTGCCACAGGTCTTTGGACGTCTCAGATGGGTAAAAAGACGCTCCTCTTCTCGATGGATCCGGCCCACTCCCTTTCTGATATATTGGAGGTAGAGATCGGAAACAAGCCTGTCAAGATCGGAGTGAATCTGGACGCGGTCGAGCCAGACGTTGAGGCTGAAGCCACCAAGTTTCATGCCAGTTACAAGAACCTTTTCAAGGCCATCTTCGAGATGTTTGAGTTTCAGATACAGCCACAGGACTTCAGCGTAGTTCCGGGCGTTGGCGAGTTGATCTTCATGGACCGGCTCTACGACGTTTACATGGAAGGAAAATATGACGTCGTGGTGATCGATTCTGCCCCGACTGCATTGGTTCTTCCGCTCCTCAAGCTCCCCGAGGTGACCACTGGTGTAGTGTCAAGGCTTCTTGGAATGAAGTCTCGCTGGACCGGTATTCTCAACATGTTGGATCCCGGATTTGGCGATTCAGTCCTCACTGAAGTGAGACGGCTCAGGGCCAAGGCCGAGACTATGAGAAATGCCCTCGCCGATCCTGCGACCACCACCATCTCGGTTGTCCTAATACCCGAGAAGGCTGCGGTCCTAGAAAGCGAGCGTCTGATCAATACGGTCGAAGCTCACGAGGTTTCCGTTGATTCTGTCATAATCAATCACGTGATGGCAGAGTGCGATTGTGACTATTGCAAGGCTCGTGTTGCGGCGCAGAAAGGCCACATCGAAGAGGTCCGGCAGAAGTTTGAAGGAAAGAGGATCGCTCTTCTGCCATCTTACGGCCAAGAGGTGAAGGGCGAGGCCTTGATGGAAGTTGCGCGAGAGCTCTACGAGCGCGGGCAGCTGGAGATATGAGAAATCCAAAGTTCGGAGAAAATATGTCGAAGTATGTGCATAGTTCTCAAGAACGATGCATTAGACTATAGTCATATACCATAGATTTAACTCATATGAGCCCAATCCCATATAATGCCTA
>CAYWZG010000007.1:0-41990 GCA_964462795.1 uncultured Methanotrichaceae archaeon | reverse complement strand
CAAAATTGGCAATACGACCGGAGAGGTGGTATAGCAAAATTAGTCAACACAGCATCTCCCCATGCCTCTTGGGACAGTAGTCGTACTGCAGGGCTCAGAACGCCAGCCACTTAACGCCGTATTTCTTTCACAATATCTGTAAGTGTACCCCGCCCTCATCAACTGAGGTGTGCTGGCGGAGCATAGCTATTGAGTAAGGCGGTGTTGGCATTGAACAGATATACAAATTTCTGCATTTACGCGGCACCTCTCCACACTTCAGCTTACGCTGAAGCGCTCCAAATCTTCCGACCCGGAACCCACAAAGAGCGGGATCTTTGCTGCTGAGGTGAAAAGATGAATCTCAAACGACGTCGTCGCAACGCTTATATCTATAATATCAAATTCCCCCACCTGAATTTGTTTATGGCGGTGTTTTCATGTTCCTCGATTTTTGGAGAGATGTTGAGTCGCTTTTGCGCGATGCACTAGATAGATGTGGATTTGAACTTCCTTTGGCCGATTCCAAGGTCAAAGAGAACGAGCTTGCTTTGGAGCTCACCCCTCATGCAGATCTAGCCTCGACTATATCGTTCAGGCTCGCGCCCACCCTCAAGCGCAGCCCCGTATCGATCGCTCAAGAGCTGAGCGATGCTTTCGTCCCGAAAAAAGACGCCACTGTGGAGCGGGTCGAGGTGAGCGGCCCCTACCTTAATTTCTACGCTAACAGTCGATTTTTGGATGCGGTACTTATCGAAGCTCAGGGCAAAGAGGCGTGGTATGGGTCTATGACCGGAAAGGTGATAGTGGAACACACATCAGCAAACCCAAACGGTCCATTGCACGTGGGTCACATCAGAAACTCAGTCATAGGCGACACATTGGTCCGAATCCTCAAAAAGGCGGGGTGTGATGTAGATTCCCAGTATTACGTCAACGACATGGGTCGGCAGATCGCAATTGTGGTCTGGGGCAGAGAACAGTACGAAGTTGACGACTCTAAGCCAGATCACGCAACAGCCACAGTCTACATACAGGCGAACAGGGACCTTGAAGCAGATCCTGATCTCGTATCCCAGGTAAACGAGCTGATGAAGCTCTACGAGTCTGGCAACTCCGAAACCGCAGAGAAGTTCAAGTCGGCTGTCGAGTTTGCCCTATCCGGGATCGAAGAGACCTTGACCGGGCTCAACATATCTCACGACAATTATCATTGGGAGAGTGAGTTTGTCATTGATGGCTCAGTCTCCAAAATTATCGAGTCTCTGGAGGCCACCGGCCTTACTGAATGGGAAGAAGGTGCCTTCCAGCTGGATTTGAGCGAACAGGGCTTTGAAAAGAAGCTCGTTTTGAAAAGGTCTGATGGAACTTCGCTCTACACCACAAGAGACCTTGCATATCACAAGTGGAAAGCCCAAAATTCAGATAGGATGATCGACATTCTGGGCGCCGATCACAAGCTGATATCCGGGCAGCTCAGCGCCACCTTGAAGCTGATCGGAGTTCGCGCGCCTGAGATCGTGATCTTCGAGTTCGTCTCCCTCCCCACAGGTTCCATGAGCACGAGAACAGGTAAATTCATCACCGCAGACGAACTTTTGGACGAAGTTGAAGCCCAGGCTTACAAGGAGGTTACGATCCGCAGGCCTGACGAGAGCGAAGAGTTCAGGCGGGCTGTGGCCAAAGACGTAGGTCTTGGTGCGGTGAGATACGATATCGTCAAAGTATCTCCCGACAAGGCGACCACTTTCGACTGGAAGAAAGCTCTGGACTTCGAGAAACTGAGCGCGCCGTTCATCCAGTACTCGCATGCTAGAGCTTGCAGCATACTAGGCAAGGCGGAATTTGGGGGCGAGTTCGATCCTGCAAATCTCAAAAGCCCCGAAGAAGTCGCCCTCATCAAGAAGATATCCCAGTTTGACATGGTGGTGGAACGGGCCGCTCAAGAGCTAAAGCCCCACTATCTTGCAACTTACGCTCGTGAGATTGCCGAGACCTTTAACCAGTTCTACAGGTGCAGCCCGGTTCTCGATGCAGATCCTGGCGTCAAGGAAGCGAGGCTAGCATTGGTTGTGGCGGCAAGAAACGCCCTCAAGGAAACGCTGGAGACACTGGGGATTCCAGCGCTGGAGTCGATGTGATTTATAGTCGAGAACCGGTCAGATAGCGTCTAATTGTTTCTCGCCAGAATAGTGCTCAAACGATATCTTCCGGACAAGTGTCGAACTTCCATGAGTTCGACATTTTGACCTATTCGTGTCGTTAAGCAGCGCCATTTTTGGCGAAAATCAATCAGTCTAATCTAATTGGTTTTCGCATCCAACTTTGATTATATCTCGCCCATGTTCCATACCTCGTCGCCCACATAGTGAATGGACGTGACGGCCTTCCCCCTCTCGCCCTTCATCTCAGCGCCGGAAACAAGGGCCCGGCCTATGGCGAAGGGTTTTCTGTGCCTCTCTTCTACGATCACCACCATATCACCTGGCTCGATCTTGAGGTCTGCCTCCACGATCCCTGGAGACATCACATCCGCCCCGTTCACGACAAATTTCACAGCACCAGAGTCCACCACCACCAACTTCTTGTTGGGCGAGAGGAGAAGCGCGCCACGAACTGTGAAAAAGGGCTCACCTTCAAAAGACATGAGAAGCGGCTTATCCTTCACGAAAATCAAGTCGAACTCAGTTTCTGTCTCGGCAATTTCCAGAGAGGCACCCGTCAAGCGAGAGGGGTCTTCCATCAAGGGTCCAATGGCGTTCATTATCTTTTTGGATTCACTCCCCTTGAGATGATGCCGGGATTTGATCTTCATAGTACCAACGTTTCCCGATAGGTTTAAATACGCAACGAGAGAGTCTGCCCGTAGCTTTTGTATTTACTACTGGGGAGAGGTCGATGGCTCAAAGACCGCTTGATATTTTGAACGAATCACTGAATGGATCCGTAATAGTTAAGCTCAAGGACGGCAGAGCGTTCCGAGGCGAGCTTCAAGGCTATGATATACACATGAACCTTGTTCTCGATAACACAGAGGTGATCTCGGAAGGCGAGGTCTCTCACCAGCTCGGAACTGTGGTCGTCCGCGGAGACAACGTTGTTTATATTTCACCGTGAGGTTCTTTAAATGAGTAAAGGTACCCCTTCAATGGGCAAACGCCAAAAAAAGACGCACATAAAGTGCCGTCGGTGTGGCAGAGTTTCGTTTAACTACCACACTAAGGCCTGTGCATATTGTGGATTTGGCAAGTCTAAAAGGCTTCGAAACTATACTTGGCGGAGAGACAAGAGTCGCTAGGGGTGGCGGTCCGGGTTGCACGACAAGTGCGGCGTGGTGGGGATCTCATCAAAAGATCCTTGCCGCGATGTGGCCAAATCTGCCTATTATGCCCTCTACGCGCTGCAACATAGAGGCCAAGAATCGGCCGGCATATCCGTCTATGATGGAAACGCCGTCCGCACTCATAAGGCCATGGGTTTGGTCCCAGAGGTCTTCAAAGGCCACCACATAGACAAACTCGAAGGGTCTGTTGGGATAGGGCACGTTAGGTATTCTACCACCGGCAAATCGACGCCTGAAAACAGTCAACCTACCCTGGTGAGGCACAAAGATGGCGCAGTGGCGATAGCTCATAATGGCAATCTGGTCAACTCAAACAAGCTCAAAGAGGCTCTAGAGGCCGAAGGTGCGATCTTTTATTCCACCACAGATACTGAAGTTATAGCCCGTCTATTCATACGGGAACTTGCAAAGCTTCAGGACCTGACAGAAGCGGTCAGATCTCTCATGAGGAAGCTCGAAGGTTCCTATTCGCTCGTGATCCTCATGGGTAACACCGTGATAGGGTTAAGAGATCCATTGGGAATCAAGCCGCTTTGCATTGGCGAGACCAATTTCGATATCGTGATCGCGTCAGAAAGCGCGGCCATCGATACTCTGAACGGAAGATTAATTCGAGATGTCAAGCCCGGCGAGATGGTGGTGGTCAAGGACGGCGAATTTTGGACTCACCAGATCACTCATCTGTCACGTCCAGCACATTGCGTTTTTGAGTACATTTATTTCGCAAGGCCTGACAGTGTCATGGACGGAAGATTGATCTACGACGTCAGGATGAAGATTGGGGCCACCCTGGCCGACGAACATCCTGCCAACGCAGACGCGGTCACTCCAATTCCCGATTCTGGGATAACTTCGGCCATAGGTTTTCACCAGCGTTCGGGAATTGCCTATCGTGAGTGTCTTCTCAAGAATAGGTATATCGGCAGGACCTTTATCATGCCTGACCAGGTGATGAGGGAGTCTGCAGTCAGGCTCAAGATGAACACGATTCGGCCCAACATCGAGGGAAACAAGATCATCCTGGTGGATGACAGCATAGTTCGAGGCACCACCAGCAGGCGGATCGTGGATATGGTCCGAAATGCCGGGGCAAAAGAGGTCCACGTGAGGATAGGAAGCCCCCCAATCATTGCGCCCTGTTACATGGGGATAGACATGGCCACAAGAGATGAGCTGATCGCAGCCCATAAGACCGTTCCTGGCGTCGAAGCGGTGATCAATGCGGACTCTTTGGGCTACATTAGCCACGAAGGATTGATCCGAGCCATCGGGATTCCGAGGGACCGGCTCTGCATGGGATGTCTAACAGGTGAATATCCGCTGGAGATCCCAGGTGAAAAGTGCCTCCTTTCTCAGACTAAGATCTCAGAATACGCCCGCGAGTAACTAATGGTGTTTAACGATACCTTTCGGACAAATGTCGGATTCTAACGAGTTTGGTATTTTGGCCTATTCGTGTCGTTAAGCACTAATCTTGCGAAGACCAATATAGTCTCATCCGATTGGTTCTCGACTATAATTCGTTCGCGCGAATTGCTTCCTTCTCTTTTTGTGGTCGTGAGGTTGCACAATTTCATTTCGATTAGGGGGTGAGCATTTTTTTCGTCATGTTACAGCCTTGCGGTGATAAAAGTCGTGGATATGCCAGCGTTTTCCGGCGAAGGCATATATATCTCAAGTCCAGTCCTAGGACCGCTATAGTCCAGGTGATTTTGAATGGCCAAAATTAAAGCAGGAGTTCTTGGAGCCACTGGCGCAGTAGGACAGCGTTTCATTGAGCAGTTGTGGGACCATCCTTGGTTCGATCTGACCAGTGTTGTAGCATCTGAGCGGAGTGCTGGCAAAAAGTACTCTGATGCGGCCGGATGGCGGCTCGAAAGTGAACTTCCCTCTGAAGTGGGCGAGATCGAAGTTGTGAACGTCGATCCCAAGAAGGTGGATGCCGACGTGGTCTTCTCGGCCCTTCCGGCAGGAGAGGCAAGATCCATCGAGGCCGAGTTTGCAAAGGCCGGGTTCGTGGTGGCGAGCAACGCCAGTTCATACCGGTTTGATGAAGACGTCCCCCTCATGATCCCAGAATGTAACCCCGAACATCTGGGCCTCATAGAAGTTCAAAGAGAGAAAAGGGGCTGGGACGGCTACATAGTTACTAACCCCAACTGTACTACCATAATGTTCGCCGTGACCCTTAAGCCGCTGATGCCAATGGGTATCCAAAGGATCATACTCGCATCGATGCAGGCGATAAGCGGTGCAGGTTACGATGGCATCCCCTCTATGGCCATTCTGGACAACGTTGTACCTTACATCGCCCAGGAAGAGGAGAAAGTCGAGAAAGAAGCTCAGAAGATCCTGGGAACTTTCGATGGCGAAAAGGTGGTACCTGCCGATTTCGAGCTGAGCGCCAGCTGTCATAGAGTTCCGGTGATGGATGGCCACACCGAAGCCCTCTGGGTCGATATGGAATCGAATCCGACGCCAGAAGAGGTCCGTGAGGCGTTCCTCAACTTCGATCCGGGCCTCGGCGACCTGCCCACAGAGCCCCAAAATCCCATCAGAGTCAGAGACGAGGTAGACAGGCCCCAGCCCAGGCTCGACAGAAATGCAGGGAACGGCATGGCAGTCTCGGTGGGACGGATCAGAGAAGGCATTCGTTACATCGTGGTCGGTCACAACACCATTCGTGGCGCTGCGGGAGCCAGCGTTCTGAACGCAGAGCTGCTCCACAAGAAAGGGTTGCTTTAGATGCTGATCATCGCCTGGGAGGTCACTTCCGCATGCAACCTTTGTTGTGAATATTGTCGCGCCTCGGCCACCGAAAAGCCGGATGAAGACGAGCTTAGCACGAAGGAAGCGTTTCGGTTCATAGAGGAAGTGGCGCCGCTTAAACCCATGATTATCTTGAGCGGAGGCGAGCCGCTGCTCCGGCCCGATCTATTCCTCCTGGCGAAACATGCCACTGAGTGTGGGGTCCGAGTGGCTTTGGCCACCAACGGCACCCTCTTGTCTTCCGAAGTTGCAGATAAGATCGCAGAGTCTGGGATTAAACGGGTCAGCATTAGCTTGGACGGCGCATCGTCACAAGCCCACGATCGTCACCGGGGCGAGGGATCGTTCGATCTGTCGATGAAGGGAATTTCAAATCTTGAGGGTAAGGTCCCGTTCCAGATCAACATGACCATAACCAAAGATAATGTGGACCAGCTCGATGCCATGATGAATCTGGCTGAAGACCTCAACGCAGCGGCTTTGCACATTTTCTTCCTGGTGCCGACCGGCCGGGGTTCCAAAGAGGATCTGGTCACTCCAGAAGAACAAGACGAGCTGCTCCGAAATGTCGCTCGTCAATGCAAGACGCGATCGATCGAGGTTAAGGTCACCTGTGCGCCTCAGTTTGCAAGGTTGGCAAGCGAAGAACTCTCCGCTTCAGATCGCGGAAAGTTGATGGGAAGTGCCTGTCTTGCCGGTACTGGTTTCGTCTTTGTCTCAAAGAAAGGAGAAGTGTACCCTTGCGGTTACATGCCGATTCTCGTCGGAGACATAAGAAAACAGAGCTTTATTGATATTTGGGAGAATTCTCCCGTCTTAAAGGATTTACGAGAGCGCAATCTCAAAGGTCGGTGTGGCAATTGTCGGTACCGCAAGGTTTGCGGTGGTTGCAGGGCTAGGGCTTACGCCTACACCGGCGATTATCTCGAGTCGGATCCGCTCTGCGCCTATCAAGAGCCGGAAGGATCGGATAGGGTGGAATAGGGGGCTTTGAGGTGGCAGAAGATATTCATCTCGACGATCTGGATCGAAGGTTGCTCGAACAAGTTCAGGAGAATTTCCCACTGGTTCCAAGGCCCTTTCAGGTTTTGGGGGCGATGTTGGGCGTTGGCGAAGACGAAGCGATCCAGAGGGTGGACCGGCTGATGAAGGTTGGGATAATCCGGAGGATCGGGCCGGTTTTGGACCTGAAGCGGTTTGGGTGCAGAGGCGTTCTCGTGGCGCTTTCAGTCCCTTCTGATAGGATCGACGAGGTTGCAGAAGTTGTGAACTTGTACGAGGAGATTTCGCACAACTATCTTAGATCCAACCCCTCCGATTACAACATGTGGTTTACCATATCTGCCTCAAAAGAACGGATCGAAAAGATGTTGGGCGAGATTGAAGCCAAGACTGGCCTTGTGGCCCTAGTTTTACCCACGATTCAAGTTTTCAAGATCGGAGTGAAGTTCGAAATCCCTGGCGGAGTTTCAGAAGATTTTTGAAGGAAGCGGTTTTGGCACATCCACATCATTTTACATTTATGTAATCATATAATATCATTGTATCTGCTCGGTTTTGATCTTGTCGACGGTGCCATGTTCTTTGAATTCTTTTAGCTCTTTGCACGTCCCTTCTAAATATGCTGATTTGAAATGTGTTCTGCCAAGTACATATACGGCAAAGAGTGCGAACCCAACGTTTCGGAGCGTATCGCTTATCCACAATCCAACGATCCCTGCGACCAACCAGAACATTCCAACAGCTGAGAGAAGTTGGGTCAGTTTCTCAGCATCCTTGCTCGGCCTTTCTGCGGCGGCTATTGCGCAGTCTATGTGGCTGCATCCATCATCTAGATAAGGCTGGCTGTTCCAGGTCATTCCGCAATCGGTACAGAATGCCTCGGAGGCGTCATCGCCACTGGGGTACCAGGTTGGGTATTCCTTCACTTCACCGTTTTCAAGCTGCAATCGCACAGACATCTAACTCGTTCTGGTATTCAGAAGCTTTTTAAGCTGTCGCCCTTCGCCCTGAACTGCAAAGTTTCCAAGGCGAAAAACGATCGGCGTTGACATGGCCAAGAACGTATTTCCCCCCATGTCATGCCAACTCTGATGATGTGCCTTATCTCAAGAGCGCGGGCGGTTTGGGTCGATGCTATCGCCGCCAGTTACTGCAAAATGCGTAGTCGAAGTCGGCGAGTTTGAGGGTGAAAGGAGACCTGCAGGATGGCAGCCTCTTGACTGGGACTTTGAGTATGTGGGATATCTCACAGAGACGACCTGTGACGAGAGCTGCTCGCTAAATCTCTAAAAAACGAATTTTAACTTGCGGGAGTGAAAGAGGGCGAAGCTGGAAGGCCCACTTCTTCAAGGGGGTCTCGTTGACTCTTGGAGTTATAGTGTTACACTCGATTCGGTTAGGTGTTTGGCCAACGTCTGTCGATCATGTGAAAACCGAAGGAGATACTTGATCCTTGATCGTTTATTTGTGATCAGTGGTCGTTGCAGGAGATGTGAATTGAATATTTGGGGCTTTGCCTTTCTTTCTTTTGAGTTCAAACTTCCTCGTCGTCCCCCTCGCCGAAGGGATCGCTGAAGAAGTTTTCGATTTTACAGAACAGGCAGCCACAATGCAAACATCTATGTTTATATATTGTATTAAGCTCTTTGACGACCGATGGGTCGCCTTCTGTGGGAAAAATGACCTTTTTGTGAAACTTTCCTGTGGCTATGGACATCCAACCACATCTCGGACATTGAAAACCCTGTACAATCTCGAATTCTGCCATGTTCAGTACCACCGTCAAAGCCAGTATGATATGACACGCCGTTTCAGAGGAAACCTCTGTTAATCATTTAGCGCTTCAGAGATAAGTAATTTCTTCTTTATGTAGCCCCGGCAGCTTTAAATAACCCGTTTTCCACAATGATGATTCTCCAAAAAAAGATCTGAGCGCTGATATCACAAAACCCCCCCCACCATAAGAGATGTTTAGGATCTCAGCGCTCGTTTTGCTCTTCTTTTCCCTCTTGTGCGAGGCGCGCGGCATCCTCCAGGTCCCACAATGTTCGGCGCGCTCGCTCTAGGTCTTCTTGGACCTTGCTCTCCTCAATTCCCAGCATCTGCAAGGATTGCAGATGCCACGTACATGCTTTCAAGAGCTTCTGAGAGCTTTGCCCTGTACATCTCCAACTGATCGAAAGATAGGTTATTCATCGAACATCCTCCCGAAGGTTATTTGCGTGAGCTTTAAAGAAATTGTAGGTGTAAATCCCTTATGCAGCCCTAAATCACGGATCGAAGTTTACGCGTCATTTGGGGCCATGGATCACGATTCTTCCGTCTATCACTTTCAGTTCGAAAGATATGTTCTCTTGCAAAGGACTTATTCATTTCACACACTCCAAAACGCATTCTACTTTTCTGGTAACTATTTTAGTCCTATAGCTTCTTACAGGTTTCGTTTCTGGTGGCACTGCCTTGCTTGAAAGCTGGCAGGGTGTTCTGCCACAATTTAGCAGGTTAATAGTCGAGAACAAATTCGATGAAACTAATTGGTTCTCGCAAGATTAGTGATTACCAATACGAATAGGCCAAAATGTTGAACTCATGAGAGTTTGACATTTGTCCGAAAAATACCGTTAAGTAATACATTTGAAAACTATTATTTATTATCTTTTTTCTTCCCCGGCATTGTCCTGCAGACCACAGCATTGGGCCGAATTGTTCCCTCCGCCCTCAGTTTTTGGACTTGTGGCAAAACGAACTCAGTCCTCAGTTTAAATTGATCCACTACCATCTTCTCTAGCCCCTTCTTATTCACCGGCCTTCCTTTTCCGATCCCTGGACAAGAGGGATTGTAGCTTATGTTAAGCAGGATGTCACCCTTGGGGGTTGAGTCTTCCACCACCAGGAAAGGAAAGAGCCGACACGCTATGGGCCTGAGTGGATGTATGGTACATCCCTTCTCGCCGTCATAAAATACACAGGTTCCATCTTCCTTGGTCTTCATCACCGGCATGTCCAAAACCACTTTCCTTCCCGAGTCTTCGACTCTCACAGATCCCTTCTTGTCTTCGTAAAGCGTGTCTACAAAATCTTCCGGGTCGAGCTTCGTTCGCCGACAGATCCTGTTGATGTCTTTTTCTGTCAGGTAGATCAGGTTGCTCTTTTCCCAAAACTCTTTCACCCTCTCTTGCGGGACGATATCATCAAACTCCTCGGGTCGACGATGATGACAACATGACCCACAACGTTGGCACGTGAACAAAACGTCCTCAAAATTAGCTTTAACGTTAACTCGAAACGACAAAAAAATACCTCAAAAAAGAAAAAAAGAAGAAAGCTGTCTAGAGCAGCTTGTTGATGGGGTGGTTTGGGTCCAGCACATCCAGGCCGAGTTCTCTGGCGCTCTCTGCGCACATGATGTCGACCATAGCTGCAGCTGGGAATACCAAGGGTGCATTCTCTGCGGGGCCGTAGAGATAGTAGTCGGCGCCCACAATTCCCGCAACCAGGTTTGATCCGATGTCCACCGGAGCAAAGGCTGCCCTGTTCTTCTTCCTGTACTTTTTCATCCAGTCCCAGGCTGACGCGCCGTTGTGGTATCCTGCACCAACAGGCAAACCCAGAATGGCTTTGACAGCCATACCGGCTCTGATGGTAGCACCAGAACCAGCACCGAGAGGCATGGCAGCAACGTCGATGAGAGGCCTTGTGATTCCTGCCTCTTTGGCGTACTCCAGCATACCCTTCTCTGCGCCGCCCGCCGCCTTGGTCAAGACGTCCAGCTTACCCTGAGTAGTGGAGTCCATAGCATTGAAGGCGAGGATAATGGACGAGTCCAGATCGCTCTCCTTAACCGCCTCGAACTCCTCTGGAGTGATGCTGGCGTTGATGGAGTTGTGAATACCCCTGTCAGCAACACCGATCTCGGTTGCGTACTTGACACCGTGAGCCCTTACGCTAGGTGCACTGGAATCGATCAGGAAAGGCGCTTCATAGCCCTCTACGAACCAGTCTATGTACTTTTCAATGGCCTCTTCAGTCTCGCCCACGATCTGGTTGACACATGGGTTCCCTGTCGTGTCGCTCATCTCTGCCTGGTCCTGCCACAGCTTGTCTGCAGCAGCCTTGTCGAAGATGCCCTTGTCCTCATCGGTCACGATCTTGTGCCTGGAATAGAACATGGTGCCGACGCACACGGTGGGATACTCTCCTGGCTGACCACCTATCTTGATCTTGCCAAACTCGAGTACCTCTTGTTTCTTATCAAATCTGAACATGTCAAACCCTCACGGAATAACAACTGCCAGCAAAACATATGCCAGCACTAGAATTAATCCTCCAACAGCTCCGTAGAGCGCGCCGATGTCTCTCCCAATTTTCTTGCCGTGCCTCTGGGCGACCTCTGCGCTCACGAACTCGATCTTCTCATCTATCTTGGCCAGCTTGTCCAGCACCTCTCTGTATTGGTCTTGGTCGACAACGGCACTGGGCACGACCTCTCTGTTATCTTCAACCATAACGTCTCACCTCAGGTCATATAGAAAACTGGCACGAGAATCATCAGAAGTGCAAAGAAGAAACCGACCAACACACCAATAGGCATGGACGCGTTCACGCCCGAAGCCAGCTTCTGGTCTCTGGCAATCAACTGCGCCTTGTAGGTGATACTCTCAGTGATCTCCTCGAAAGGCGGCATGAAAGGTGCCACCACATTGGGCAAGCCCTTCCCATAGGGAACGTCAGCGGTTATTGGAAGGTCTTTGGCAACTTCTTCGACGACCTCTTCGATGACCTCTTCGGTCACCTCTTCAGCCTTGACTTCTTCTTCCGCCATCTCACATACCTCCCATCTTGAGGATTATACCAAAGAGGGCCAGCACGGCAGTCAATCCCAGTGCTATTCCTTCTATCTTTCCAGCATACATGCCAGCAGCATATTTGTTCCGGAGACCAATATCGGTCACCGCGCCCTCAACCTGGCGCATTCTCGCCCTGACATTGGCAACCTCGGCTGCCATTGGCCGCAGACCATGAGACTCTTCTTCGTCACCGCCCTCCGAGATCTCTATGGCCATGGGCTCTACGTCCAGAGCACCAGGATCCTTGGAGATGCACTCCTTGATCTTGGAAGTGATGGTTCCGACATCTTCTGTGTCTAGGAGGTTGATAGCCTCGACCTGCTCCATGAACCGCTCGACGGCTGGTGCGTCCAGGTTTTGAATGAAGGGAATAGCACCGACAGCGCCGATGATCCTTCCTTCCTGGTCTATGCCGCCAGCAGTGAAAGCCTCAATGGCTTGGCCCGTGATGTGACCTTTTACTTCCATTCCTGTTATGATGAGGAACCTTATGTTGGGGTTGGAGATGATGTTGGACACCATCTTTTCGATCCCGATGTTCTCAGTCTTACAGGGACCCGCAAGGCCAGCACCTGCATCCAGGAAAGGCTTGTTGTCCATGTGAGATCCGCAGGTTACTACCGCCACTGGGCTATCTGGGTTTCCAACTTCATATTCCCCAGTCATCCAGGGCCACGGATCAGAAGGCGTTACTTTGTTGGCCATCTAGAATACACCTCCATGGGATAGCAAGTAGACTAAGGCTACTACAAGGCCACCGATGAACCCGTACCAGATGTTGGTGTAGATACCTGCCATGTAGCTTGCGCCCTCTCTGCCCTTGTACGAATTGAGCAGCGCAGATCCGGGATCAAGCGAGTTCAGCAGATCGTCAGCCGCCTTACCGATCTCATCCACCTCAGCGATTATGGGATCCAACGCGAACTGAACTACGTCGTATCTCTCCTCTGCGATCATGGCTTCGAGCGGATCGAAGATCAAACGCAATTCAGGTGGACTAGCTCTAACAATTCCCATATTTACATACCTCCAGGAGGCAGAAGTCCGGTTCCAAGCACACCTGATGCGTCCCTCTTGACCAGCTTGAAGTACCACATGAAGGACCAGATCCAGATGATCGCGGCGATCAGCATCGTCAGAACGCCAGCACCGCTACCGAGGAATGGAAGGGATGCAAGTCCTGCAACGAACATGGCCAGGGCACCAGTAGAGATGGTGTGAACCAGGGTTCTGTCCTGAGTTTCATCAGGTCCCAGGTTGGCGTTGAAGGGATGCAATATGGCAAGGGTTCCTGCAATGAAGATCACTGCAATGTATCCAGTGTTGATGACAGTGTCCAGGATTTGCTGATAGTCGATCCCGCCAGAGATCACGACGCTCAGACCAATGAGGGTTATCGCACCAGCACCACCGAGGGTCATCAAGGCCACTTCCATCACGGGAATGTTCATCTTGATGACCTTGTTGGCGATAAGGCCAATGAGGTATCCAAACGCCATAGCAAGGACGACGCCTATGATTGGACCTGCTATGCCGCCGATGGACAAACCAAAGAGAGAAACCACAAGACCCATTCCCATGGCCATCAATCCGATAGATGGAACGCCCGTACCGATACCATAAGCACAAACGGTCCTTACGGCTTCAGAGCCCATCAATATGGCTGCGATGACGCCAAGACCTGCCAGGAAAGCGAAGTATCCTGTGACCAGGGCCCCGTTCAGATATGAAGTCAGATATATGCCCAGAATTCCGCCGATAATGCCGTATATCGTGAGCTGCTTTAGTTCTATTTTAGGTATTCCACCACCTGCTGCAGCGCTCATATTAGACACCTCCGGTGATCAGAACGGCGATTATTCCAATGATCAGGGATGCAGCTGCACAAGCCTGAATTGCTTTTGGAACTCTCTTGAACTTGGGATCGTGGAAGCCCTCGATGGTACCCTGTATGTTGTAGGATGCCAAAACGGCGTTAACCACGAATATGCCTATGGCGAAAAATCCGCTCAGACCAGGGTTCTCGTTGATGTTCATCAGGGAGTAATATATTAATGATCCACCAGCGCCACCGAGGAGACCTCCAATGGTCCCGCTCACATAGCTGACGGTGGGTATGCCGTGACCCACGGTTCCTGGGGATATGTATGGGGGCTGAGGATCTTTGGTGATGGGATCGTAGTCCGTCTTGGCAGAAACTGGCGGTACACCAACACCGTAGATGTAGACCCAGTTACCGACAATCATGGTGGCATCCATCATGATCATGGCACCAACGGCGCCGCTAATCACGATCATTAGCATGTTATCAGTCACTGACATCATCAAACCAGCGCTGAGAAGGCCGGTCAGACCAGAACCTGCTGCCAACTGGACGGTACCGGTACCGACTCCAGTGGCCTGGGCCATGGCGGCCGGAGCGCCACCAACGGGCACGAAGTGAACGCCGACGCCCACAAAGAGCCCGCCTATGACGATCTCCAGTATGTAAACTACCATGTTTGCATCAAACGCTATCATGCTTCAATCTCCCCTGCATACTCTGGATAGGGTCCGTACCTCTTCCTCGCTCTGACCTCCAAGATCCTGTTGTATACGTTGAACAAAATCACGATCACGACTCCTGTCAGGATGGCGAACCAGCCTTGAGTTGCTGGATCGAATATGGTGGTTCTCCAGTTGTCCAGGAAGACGGTCAGTCCAAAAGCCATTCCAGTGGCAGGACCTCCGAACTTCGCACAGAACCACGCGTTGTCGATAGAGCTTCTCAGACCTGCTTCGGCCTTCCTCACGATGTCACCGGAGTTTGCGGCGTTCAGGCCGGATCCGAAGGGATAGTTCTGAAACTCCCTTTCGGCACCGTAGTGAACATCACCGGTAGAAGATCCGATAGCGCCGATGGCCAGTCCCCAGATGAAAGCCACAAGTGGCATCGGGAAAGGATGTTGAATCGGAAGCCAGTCAGCGGTCATGATGTAAGAGATGCTTACAACGCAAAAGACCGTGATGTATGCATGTGCCATTATCGTAGTAGTGTGAGTGCGCAGAATGTCGAGGTAGACATGTTGGTTGAACCTCGCTTGGCTGGTGTTCCTGCCCATGTAGGCAGTAACTGAATATATGCCGTTGAATAATGCAGCAACGACGGCGCCAATAGCGATAGCGAAGAACGCGTTCATGCCATACCCGGACATTAAGACACTAGCTGTAACTGCGGCAAGCGCGGCGTAAAGAGCGTTTGATGGTGGCTCTCCAGAAACGGCTTTGTTGTAGATTCGGTGGGGTTTGCCCACTTGAGCTGCCAACTGGACCTGTGAGTTGGGATTGCTCTGAGAACCCACATCAGACTCTAGATCCTCACTTGCACCGGCTACTGTCGCAAGGGCGCCCATAGCTGCTAGGAGCCCCATGCTAACCATGTCCATTTGCTCTCCTCCTATTTTATTCTCACCAAATCATAGTAATCTATGAAAAATTTGGCTAATAACGTAACGACTATCAGTTACTCGACTTATAAATCTTTCGAAATTGGAAGCGACCCTTGCTCTCGTTTTTTGAGATGATTTAGACTAATCAAATAGGTTTAAATCCGTCAAAATGAATTTTGTTATATAAAGACCACATTCCGGACCCATTCTGGCCCGTTTTCTTCTCAGGTTGTTTTCTCGTAAGTAGACTACCTTAACTTTGTCAGATTAGGGAGTTAACGACCTGTCAACCAAGTGTCCAAACCAGTGGTGTCCACAGGGTACACACAAGCTAGATCAAGTTGCAAGAAGAAAACGCCCAGTTATCTGCAATGCGATTTCAATGCGCATCGATTTAGCGATCGAATCTGAAATGTGGCAAAGTCAAGTTATAGTTGGGAACCAATTAGATGAAACGTACGTGTTTAGCCCCCAAAAATGAATTGCTCGATGTTGGTTTTAGTCGGTGAACGCACGTCGATCAACAACTTGTGCCAGATTGGAAAACAATATCAGTAGCTGAAGTTGCTTGGAATCAGCTCTTCGGAACAGGTTGAACGAGCCATCACGAGATGGGTTTAATGATGCCGATTGAGGGGAGCTAAACACATACGATGAAACTAATTGGTTCTCAACAGAATAGTGCTTAACGATACGAATAGGCCAAATATCAAACTCTCATGAGTTCAACATTTGTCTGAAAGGTATCATTAAACACTATATTCTGGTGCAGGGTATGCAGGCAACGTCTCGATGTTCCTGAGAGGTAGCGCCTTTCCAATGGAGAAATGATACAGGCTCTGGCGCGAGATCCCGTCCAGTCCCAGTGCCGAATGGATTACGTCATCGAAGTAGCATCCTATCCCGCATCCGCTGAAGCCTGCAGCCTCGGCCCCGAGATACAGCGCTTGGCCGATCATACCGCACTCCCAAAGGAGCCTGTTGTAGAACCAAGGGCCAAACTTCTCTAGAGGCTCCTTGAACTTGGATATCATGGCTAGGGTGAAACAGCCGTCTGAGACGATATTCTGATTGCAAGAAACCATTCGAGCCAGTTTTCGAAAGTCGCCTGAAAAGAGGCGGTAGAATCCAGAAGGCGAACCTTTGGGCCTTAACCATTCGAAGTCAGACCGCATCTCGAATTTTGGCACCATTCCCGTCTCAGCTGCTTTGGGATCACGTACCAGGAAGTAGAGCCCTTGTTCCAGGCCGATCACTCTGTGGACGAAGAAGGCGAGGTCCACTTCTGGCGGCCAGGAAAGGGCGTTGAATGGATACTTTCCGCCTGGACCGACCTCTTCTAAAATCCTGTAAAAAACGCTCCTTTCGATTGAAGTTGTGCCGTCCATCACGATGGCACTTCGCCGATCTTGGATTACCTTGCGCAAAGATATGTTTAGAATTCGTCCAGGAGGCGTCTGCTCTTCAATTCGTGGCATCTCAATTGTTGACTCTTCGGTTCGGGGTTTCTCCGTCGTCTTGATCGCCTCGTTCAAAAGGGGCCATTTCACGTGTCCGGAGCTGAGCTGGTTGGGCTGACCTTGCCACGAAAGATCCAAAAATCTGGATATGGCACTTTTCGAAAGTCTGAACGAAGCGACCTTATCAGCGACCGTCTCGTTTTGGGGGTAGATTGCCATCAAGCATTCTGGAACTTCTGGCTCGGCCTCATCGAAGTCCAAAAGCCCGAAAAGGCGGGCGAGATCCTCCGTTGACGCTCCGTCCAGGATAATTGCCTTCCATCCAAGAGAGGCAGAGGCAAAGCTCAACGCAGCGATGGCATGGCCTGCGTTCAGTTGGAGGTATCTAAAAGCCCGCTCTCCGTACTTCCAGGATTCGCGCCAGGGGACCGCCGAGGACAATCCCACGAGGATCGTGTCTTTGGGCAGAAATGCAGTGAGATCTTGCCACGCATCGAAAGAAAACTCGGCCCGAACCTCAAGAGCGTGTTCCCGTGGGGCGTAATGGCAGACCATAGGGCTTTTGGCCAGCCCCTCTACAGCCCCGCAGATCAGATAGGATTCTGTCGGGTGGAGGTTTCCGCTCGATGGGTTGACCCTCAAGGCCCAGGGTTTCGGTCCTGCTCGTTTCCAGGCGGATATCGCCATGCTGTCAAAGAAGAGCTGTGATACGGTCGAGAAGTTGAGGGATGAAGGCAAAACCGACCCTTCGAGGAGCGCGGGACCGTAGAATGGTTCATCTTCTGAAAGGGGCTCTTTTCGCTCAAGCTCTATTAAGGACGCGCCCCTGTAGCGGCGGAAAGCTTCCGGCTCGTTCGACCAGTCCATTTGTCCAGGACCTGGCGCCATCGCCTCGGGGTGATGTTTTGTTGCCTCGTGATAATCGATTATCTTCTGGAGTTCTGCTGACATGGACAATTCGCCTCTTTTGATCAGACGTTCTGTGAAAGGGCTCAAGAGATCTTCAGAGAAGGATGTTGGAGCCCACCCGACTCTAACGCAAAGGATCTAGCTTGTAAGAGGTCAGATCCAAAGATCAATTATGTGCTGTGATCAGATATATAAATTTGGTAATGTCCTGTTTCAACTTCCCCTCCGATCCGATCGAGGTGAAGCTGATCAAAAAGTACAACGCTGGCGTCGATGTCAAATGCTATATTTGAGAAGAGGCAGACTGGCCAATATGCTGCTGCGCGGGCATTCGGTGAGACCGGGGATTCGAGGTTCTCGACTATACTCCTTCTATCATAGACTGCTGCATCGGTTTTCACCTATGAAAAAAGGGTGGATTTTCTTTCTGCCGGTTCAGGACTCGACAATACCCCAGACCTTCGTGACACCGACACCGCCAGTCTCATCGTTCTGTGCCCAGGTGGAGGGTTCCGAGTCGATGATCTCGTACTGTCCGGGCTCTAAAACAAGGTCAGGCTCAACTACCCAGTACGCGTTCGGTGCACCGCCAGACCCCTTTAGTCCGTATGCCTCATCCCAAAAACTTACAACATATCCCCCGTCTGATTCCTGGGAATTCATATCAACGATCATGATGGATCCCAGTGATTCGGTTCCTGCCCCATGATTCCAGTGATACGTCTGGATTTTTGTGATCCTGGTTTTATCAGCCAAGTCAAGGTAAACTCTTTCGATTGGTTTGTTATAAACTGCTCCGAGGGTGTCGATATCAAGGATCAGGGTCTCTTCTCCTGTGGTGGGAACCGGAGCTGTGCCAACGGAGAGACAGATTTCAGCTAGGAATGAACCGTCATTGTTTTCGGGATCGATGTCGTTGACACCCAGCCAGAGATCGCCTTTTTCTGTCGCGGTAATTGTGCCCCCTATACCGATGTAAACCGGTTCCCCTGATGGACTGATCCGGGCTATCAGGGATTCGTGCCCCCAGTCAGAACGGAAGGAGTATTCGTTCTGCCAGTTTTCAACCGCAGAGGTGCCTTCCGGTCCGGAGATCATCTCCTGTCCGGAACTTGGCCGGATGGTCCCGGATGCTGTGATGGAGATCGAATCACCCTGACCGACATTTATGCTGGTATTGAACCATGATTCGCGTCCCCATCCCTTGGCTGGCGGAATCTCAAAGAGGGTGCAGTCCGTCTGCGTCGGGGTGTGGGTGGTGCTTGCGTTAAGGAACTTTTTTTGTGGTACGATACAGAAAGAATAGGAATTTTTGTCCCAGTAATCGACGTTCTCAACCTGCAGCCATGCGGCAGTTCCTTCGACATAGTATGGGATCAGTCCTTCGGTCATGCCGACGATGTCCTGTGGTCCGAATTCGAGGATATAGCCTTTACCGTCTTTATACTCATACGGGCCCCAGGCCTGCCAGACTCTGTTAGCCTGGGTCCACCAGGGTCTGCTTTCCTCGTCGATGACCGAGTAAACAACATAGATCTTCCCCGGATTCTGGGCCCCGACATTAAGTGGTTCCGGATACGGGGTATACTCAAGTGGTCCGTCAAATTGCAGACCGTACAAACTGCATGGACCGCAGACTGAGTTGTTTCCTTGCGGGTTGTCCATCGCAGCAGCCCACACGGTGCAGATCAGGAGCATGGTGATGATAATGAAGGTATTTTTCAGATTCATGATGATCACTTCCCACCCAGAAGTCTGGGATGATGAGTGGCGTGGTTGTAAGGAGATAAAAGTTTGTGAAGGGGCATCGTCCCATTTTTATTACTTCGGGAGCGCGGTGGGTCACGAATACCCCGTCCTTTAGGTCGGTCTCGTTAACTCTTGGAGTTAACGGGAGTTAGCGACGATAAGTCGCTAACAGGAGGACGTGAACCCTCACCCGTTTTTCGTGTTCTTTTAAGAGGCTGTCCAGCAATCCCAAACCGAGTGATGAAAACTGCCAAATAAGGCTTTAAATCCGAAAAGAACGATGATTTCCAGCGTCAAAGTCAATTGTGGGACGGCCTCTTTAAATCGATAAAACATTGGTGACTGTTCAGAGGAAATCGAAAGCAGAGTTTCAATCGTGCAGATCAGGGAAATCTGGGCAACAAAGACTCGAAGACTTCTGAAATCCCGAAAACCGGGCGTGCGGCCTGAAGCATACCTCGTCCTTTAGGGCGGGGTGGCCGCACGCAATTTGATTGGAGCTTCAACGTTCATCATAGCATTTTTCATCTCTCGGATTAGCTTTTCTAGCCCCGAAAGATCGCCCTTGGATATCAGGTCCACACAGACCGAACCCACTATGGCAGCATCGGCCCCTGCCCTTACGACTTCTGCGGCCTGCTGAGGGGTCGATATCCCAAAGCCAACAGCTTTTGGTAGATCGGTCTTGACCCTTTGGATCAAATTTTTAGTCGACTCCAACACTTCACGTTGGGCACCGGTCACACCAGAACGGGCGACGAGATAAAGAAAGCCACTGCTCTGGCTTGCGACGTAAGGAATTCTCTTGGAAGGAGTGTTTGGCGCCACCAGGAATATGAGGTCGATCCCGGCCTTGGTGCAGGCACGCTTTAGAGGTGCTGCTTCTTCTGGCGGAAGATCTGGGACGATCAGGCCAGAGATTCCAGAGGATGCGCAATCTTGCGTGAACTTCTCCAAACCTCGCTGATAAATCATGTTGTAGTAGCCCATGAATACCAAGGGTAAGCCCACATCTATCTGAGACGCCGTCTCGAAATATAGGTCGGTATTCATCCCAGCTTCGATCGCCCTTTGGGCCGCAGACTGGATCACGGGGCCGTCAGCTATTGGGTCAGAGTGAGGAAGGCCCAATTCCACCACGTCTGCTCCGGCTCTGGCAAGGCGGCGCACGATATCAGGGGTTTCCTTTGGACTTGGGTCTCCTGAGCAGATGTAGGCGATGAGAAGCGGCTTTTTTTCGAAAGCCTCAGAAAGCCTTACAAGCTTCATAATTTCCCCTCCGTCTCGTATCTCATCACTGTAGCAAGGTCTTTATCGCCCCTTCCTGAGAGGTTGATTATGGCAAGGTCGCCCAATGCATCAGGATTTGCAAGAGCGTAGCCTACTGCATGAGATGATTCGAGAGCTGGAACGATTCCTTCAAGCCTCGAAAGACATCTGAACCCCTCAAGAGCCGTCTCGTCGTCTGCAATATCTGCCGTCACTCGCCCCATTTCGACGAGATTGGCAAGCTCTGGCCCGACACCAGGATAGTCAAGACCCGCTGCCACCGAGTAAGACTCCAAGATCTGGCCGTGTGGATCTTGAAGTATCTTGGTGAGCGCCCCATGCAAGATCCCGTCGTCCCCTGCTTTGAGAGATGCGCCATGATTTGCGATCTTCTTGGTCTTGGTAAGGCCCCGTCCTCCGGCTTCGACCGCTATCAGGTCCACTTCGTCGTCCAAGAACCCAGAGAATATTCCCATGGCGTTGCTTCCGCCGCCGACGCAAGCCACCACCGAATCTGGCAGTCTGCCTTCGATTTCCATGATCTGAGCTTTTGCCTCGGTCCCGATGACGCTTTGAAGCTCTCTTACCATGATTGGGTAAGGGTAAGACCCTGCAACGGTTCCCATGAGGTAATGAGTGTGATCGTAGCTGGCGGCCCAATCTCTCATGGCCTCGTTGATGGCGTCTTTCAGCGTTCTCGATCCGGTAGATACCGGGATCACGTTTGCGCCCATCAGTTTCATCCTGTAGACGTTCATCTTCTGGCGCTCGATATCGACTTCGCCCATGTAGACCTCAGTCTCTAAGCCCAGACATGCCCCGGCCATCGCAGTGGCTACACCATGCTGACCTGCCCCGGTCTCTGCGATGAGTCTTGTTTTTCCCATCTCTTTTGCGACCATAGCTTGGCCCAGAACGTTGTTTAGCTTGTGCGCGCCGCCGTGGACGAGGTCTTCTCTTTTGAGGTATACTTTGAGCCCTAATTCTAAAGAAAGGGACTTTGCCTCGTAGAGTGGCGTTGGCCTTCCTGCATAGGTCTGGAGGAGCCGGTCCATCTCTGCTTGGAACCTTGCATCCTCTTTTAGCTCCTGGTAGGCGAAAGCCAGTTCTTTGAGTGGCTGAATCAAGGTCTCAGGGACGAACTGACCTCCGTACTTTCCAAACTTCGTCTTGGGATTTTTCGACGTATCTGCTTCCATGAGATGATCACCAGCTACGATGTATGATTTAGTACTACGATGCATTAAAAGGTACATTATATATAGGTTTTGCTCATTGGGTGTGGTCGGTTGTGTTGAGATCGGTTCCAGGTGAGTTCTACCGAAACGCTCATGATCAAAAGGCTCATGCCTGAAAAATGAAACTAGATATGCTTCGATCGCATTTGTGGGCCATTTTCATGAGAAGAGAGATATGACCAGACTGATGACCACATGAGATAAATTTAATCGAAATATTATTGTGAGGCAAGTGCCAAGATTTTCGATACCCATTCATTGAAATGAGGACATTCTTCTCGTAAACGTTCTAGCTCGATCCTCTCCGCAATCAGTGAGCCGAAAAGGACTTTATCGTAACCCTTATACAGACTTACCAATCTTTTTGAGGGGGCTGTAGTCTGACCTTCGTTTATCTCTTCCGGCGTTTTAAACTGGGCGCGGATATCTCTCAATTCTGTCAGGTGAGAATTGCCTTGATGGATCTCAAGTACTTGACCAATGGACTCAACATCACTGAAAAGCAGCCCTTCGAACTCGTGGAGTTGTATGTATGGGATGAAACGGGGATCATCTATGTCCTCTGCCAATCCCTCTTCCAGCGTCCTCACCTTTTCATAAGGTTCATGTAACCGCCTTGCCTCTTCCCATTTTGGAAAGTCTGAAGGCAATGCATAAAGGTCAAACATGGTCGTGAGGTACGCGCCACGATCCTCTTTAAGCCATCTTTGAATGTCTTTCCTCGGTTTGTCGTATTTCGATAAGCCGCCACGTTTAATCTTGGTGGATCCATCGAACCTGTGTCTCTTATGTCCCGTCTCAACGCAACGTGCAGAAATGGATATACTACAAGGCCCCAGCTCTACTGCAAGAATTTGGTTCACAAAAGTTTCTTCTGTCTGCCCCTCTACAATGAAATTCACGCGAACCGGGCTGTTCACCTTTATGGTCTCCCGCCCAGGACGTTCTTCTCCCACAGGTCGCCGATCGCATAATCTTCGAGCCATTCTGTGAGCCTCTCTGAATCAACCCGTTCGATTGTAGTCGCGTGTTCCTTCCGGTCGACGACGAGCAGGTCCTCTGCGTCAAACTGATTTACCAAGGTGACCGATTGGGTGGAAACGATGAGCTGAGACCTCTTGGAGGCGCTTCTCATGAGCGAGGCCAGGACGTTGATAGCGTAAGGATGCAAGCCCAATTCGGGCTCGTCGATCAGTATCGTGGAGGGCGGTTTGGGTTGCAGCAGGAGCGTGGCAAGGCATATGAAGCGGAGGGTCCCATCAGACATATGGTGGGCGAGGAACGGATAATCTGAACCCCTTTCGCGCCATTCAAGACGGATTTTGTTCTCGTTTTCAGGCATGGGTCGAAGCACGAAATCACCGAAGAAGGGCGCTACCTGGCGGATTGTATCTCGGATCATCTCATAATGGGAGCTTGAGGTATTTCGGAGAAGATAGAGGAAAGCCGCCAGGTTGCCAGCGTCGCTCCTCAGGCAAAGATTATCGTTGATGTCTCCAGTTTTTTTGACGTGTGCAGATTTGCTTGTATCGTGAAAGTGGTAGACGTTCCAGCTCTTTATACTATCGAGCACGTAACCAGCTACACGTTCTTCTTTTGCCTTTTCTGGTAATTTGCTCTCTCGATGTCCTGTGCCCAGAGATACCTCAAAGGGTCGAGGATAGTTTTGATCATTGTGGAAGTAACAGACTTCGTCAGAAAATATGAGAGAATCATCTGCAGTCGGGATCCAGACGCAACTATAAGCGTTCTGCCCAAAAGTAAGGCTAATCCTGATTTCGTCAGTGACCTTCTGCCCAAAATACAGAAAAGTGTCGGCACCGCCAGCTCTCTGCACCGAGAGCTGGAATTTGCCTTCCATCATCTGGTTCAGCAGGTCGAAGAGCGAGATGAAATTGCTTTTACCAGAACCGTTCGCGCCGATGAGAAGGCTCATGGGACTCAGTTTCAGGTCCAAGGATTTGATGGACTTAAAGCCTTCTATTTTTATTTGATCTAATTGAATGTCTATACCCCATTTGCCTAAAATGTTGTAACTATTCAGCCCACCTTAAACAGCATCGATAGACCTATTCTTAGAGATATCGCGTGGCCAGTTCCCGAAAGCTAACTTCAAGTAACTTCGTCAATAGATATCGTTTTCCATTCTGGCGCAAATTGTTTGTCGGCATACCTTCATAACCAAAATCAGCATCATGCGGCCGATTCAGGATAGCTGAATAGTTACAAAATGTTAATGAATGGAACTCTTCAATCATCAGGTGAACCGCACATATCTCACTGAACTCCTTGGAATGATAATTCGTCGTTTGCGGTTATAGTGCTTAAAGTATACCTTTTCTTACGAGTTAGAGATTTGGCTGAAAAGGATCGTCAAACACTACGAAGTATCTCAATATGTATCAATCAATCAGTCAAGTACATAAGCCCTATTCAGACTAAAGCTAGTGTCGCAACAAATTAATTTTGAGGTTTCAGGATACTCTGACTATCAACTCATGTCAAAACCAAAAACAACGTCTTTCGATGGTTGATGTTGATTATGGATGCCTGAATGATTTGCCTAACAACTAATTTTCCCCGACACTAGCCCTGCCGAAACGCTCATGATTCGCAGACACATCCCTAAATTATGAAAATCGCGATGTGATAACCTCGTACAGAGGACGTTTTCATGAGGAAATGGGCCCCATGAAAGCAGCCTTGCCGCTTGCAGCCCTTCACCCCACAGGGCCCCTTAACGCCCGAGGCCGTTTAGCTCCATGAGCTTCGAGGGCACTTTCATCAGTGAAGTTCCGTTGGGCGCGGGCGCCGGGCGCATCGCAAGTTAGCGGGTAGGCTCGGGGGCTCGGCGTTCATCCTCCTGGTGTCCGTGTTCCTTCGGCCCAAATTCAGGAGGTGGCGCATGGATCCGGGCCGTCCATCGGCGCTATCTCGATCGAGACCCGCCGCGAAAGACGGCCCGATCGGCGCCCTGCACGGGATCTTCGGGAGATCCGATTCATCTGGGCCCTGATGCTCCTTTCGGGCGTGGAGGGCTTTGGCGCGCCCGAGGTCGTGGACCCGGGTCTATTCGTCGCCTCCAAAGGTGCGAGGAGGGATTTTTCGTCAGGCCGATGATGCTGGCAGGCGTGCTCGTGGGGAGGGGGCGCGAGGGACGTGGGAGAGGTGGATCGGCGCAGGGGTTCTGCGAGAAGGCGCTTTCAGTTTCGTTCGACGTTGCCGTCGTCGTGATCAAGGCTAGGCCCAAGACAAGTCTGAGTCTAAAAATCGGATCACTCCCTGGTATCCCTACCCTGCCGGACGAAAAACGTTTCGATGTCGATCGCTCGTCATCGCAACTTCACCGCGAGCCTGTTTCAAAACTCTTCCTGTTCGCAGTTTCTTCCGTATTACTCGTGTAGAATATGATTTTAGAAAAGTCACTAAATTTAAGTTCGGGTGGTCAATTGTGGAACGTGGAGTTAGTTGTGTTTATAAAACTAATCTTCTGTACAAAAATAATCGAGTGTTGCATTATATACTTTTAAATGGTCCTCATCCAAAAATTCAAGAATAGTTTCGGCTGATTCGAAGGGGATAGCACCAAGGCGAAGAAATGTATTAAAACCTTTAACAGAATCTTTATCCTTCTCTAGAGGCCTCATAATAAACACTTTTCGACCCTGTTCAATCGCTAAATATGCTTGCTGTAACGTTCCACCTCGCCCCTCAGATTCGATTATAATTAAACATTGTGAAATTCCACTTATTAATCTATTCCGCTCAATAAAACGTCCCTTATGTACCCGTCCCATAGCTGAAATCTCGCTTAAGATCGCACCCGATTCTAATATATCAGAAGCAAGTTTGAGGTTATCGTTAGGATATATGTCCTCAACATGTCCTGCCAAAACAGCTATCGTTTTTCCCTCTACATCTAATGCACCGCAATGTGATTCTGTATCAGTTCCTCGTGCTAAACCGCTGACAATAGTATAATTATTTTCTGCAATATTTCTGCTTATTTCTCTAGCCATTTTATGACCATAATGAGATAAATTTCGAGCGCCTACAATAGCCACACAATTATCAAAGTTAATCAAACTACCGCGATGATATAATATAAGTGGCGGATCAGATATATTTTTGAGTTTTTCTGGATACAACTTGCTATAAAATGGTATTATATTTATATCAGAGTTTTTAATGCGTCTAATTTCCTGCTCATAAACATCTATATCAGTTTTTGAATATAATTGGGCGATTAACTTAATTTTTTTTGAGATAGTCGAACGCTTTTTAGAGATATTGGTTATGTCATATTTCATAAGTGATGTGAGAAACTCTTCGAGTGAGTTTAATTCGGAAAAGAACTCCATTAGTTCCTTATTTTTAAATTTCTTGTCATCATTTATTAATGCTAATAAAGTTAATTCATCATACGATTTCTTCATTATTTCTCCTTAGGGCGCGGAACGAAATAACCTGGTCACATGAGTAATGCGTAATTGTTATCCTGAAGCCGACACATGTCAGTTTCGTATAATGGCCGTGCACATTTATGTAGTGGTTATTTCGTTACGGGCCCTTAATGTATTCCATATGTCCTTCGGTCACTTCTCTTCCAAGCACAAGTCCTTGGACCTCTTTTGCATCACATTTGTTCAATACCCTGAAGCATTCCCTCATAGTGTTCCCTGTAACATATGTGTCGTCAATTAGTAAAATTTTTTTATCAGAAAGCGACACGTTGCAATTATATTTATGGTCTATATTATTATATTTCCTATCCAATGGGGTATTATGTTGAGGCGCATGATTATCATCTGAGTATATAATCTCTTCACATTCAACCCCAATTTCTTTTGAGACATAGTTCGCTAAAAGTAACGTTTGGCTGTAGCCTCTCTTCGCATCACTTGGTGGAACTGGGACTATTAAATCCACATCTTTTAGATATGGATAACGTTCAGTTATTATGTGGACCATACATTCTCCCAATCTATCCGCGATTTTAGGATCCTTCTTGAGTGTCCAAATATCTTGACTTATTTGGTTATTAACAGTTCGCAAAATATAGATTCCAACTGCATGTATCTTTATGGGCGGTTTTTTATCTCCGTTATAACAATCAGAACACATACCAGTTCCATGAAAATAACCGGATGATATCGGTTTACTACACCATTTACAATGTTCAATAGGAAGAAGCTCTACACGCACACCATCAGAGCGGATAAAGATGTCTCCCATTATAAATACCCATGATTGTGATAGCCTCCCTAGTTTTATAAGTTTTCCCAATTAAGCAATATATCTCTCAGATAAGCTCATAAATGTTGCTACTAAGAATATTTGTTTCAGCTCGCCGAACCGGTCCACAAACAATAGGCCCGAAAAGTCCCCGCGCCCGGTGGCGAAGATCATACCCGACTGCAGAGCACCCGATGATCCGGGCCCACCTCGACCATCTTGGGCATCACTCTTCTGCAGGCACCCTTTGCGAGGGGGTAGCGGGGATGGAACGGGCATCTGCCGTTTCCACCATTCTCCTCTTCCGGAAAGAGAGCGCCCTCTGTCGGCTCTAGATTGAGCAGCAGCCTCGTGTAGGGGTGGCGCGGGCGGCTGAATATATCCTCGGTCCTTCCAATCTCCAGGATTCGTCCCCCGTACATCACCGCCACCCTGTCGCTCACGTACCTTGCCACCTCCAGGTCGTGGGTGATGAAGATGGTAGTGAGATCCAGCTCCCTCTTCAGCTCATTCATTAAGTGGAGGATCTGGGCCTGGACCGAGACGTCAAGGCCGGATGTTGGCTCGTCCGCAACGACGAACCTGAGATTTGCGGCAAGGACCCTTGCGAGGACCACCCTCTGGTTCTGGCCGCCGCTCATCTGGTAAGGGTAGCGGTTTATGTGCTCAGGGTTCAATCCCACGGTCTCGACGAGCTTTGAGACACGTTCCTTTATCTCGCCCTTCTTCAAGCTCCCCCGGAGCCTCAAGGGTTCTGCAATGCTCTCGCCGATCTTCATCCTCGGGTCCAAGGACGAGTCTGGGTCCTGAAAGATCATCTGCATCCTGGGCCGAAGTTTCCTTAGCTCCCTTTTTTTCAGGCCCGTTACATCGATCCCGTCGAAGACGACCCTTCCAGATGTGGGCTCGATCAACCGGAGCACCAGCTTTACCGCCTGAGGCCGTTTAGCTCCATGAGCTTCGAGGGCTCTTTCATCAGCGAAGTTCCGACGAGGAGCGCATCTGCTCCTGCATCAATCATCCGGGTTACGTCATCCCGACTTTCAACACCACTCTCAGCAATGACGAACGCGCCAGAATCTTTGGCGATGGGACCCAGCCGCTCGAAGGTCCCAAGGTCTATCTCCAGGCTCTTCAGGTTCCGGTTGTTAATCCCGATGATTCTGGCGTCGGTCTTGAGCGCTTCATCCAGCTCTTCAGCAGTGTGGACTTCCACCAACGGCTCCATCCCTCGTGCACGCGCCACCTCGATCAGATCATCCAAGGGTTGAGAGAAGGCCACAATCAAGAGGACGAGGTCGGATTTCGGCCCTTCAAGCTGGCGCTCGTCCAGGATGAAGTCCTTTCTCAAGATGGGAATTGAAGTGCTAGTGCTCTCTCTTGCTATCCTGAGGTTTTCGACGGATCCCATGAAATAGACCGGTTGAGTCAGGACCGATATGGCACAGGCCCCCATCTCCTCATAGTACCTGGCAATCTGGGCCACCTCTCCTGGCATGAGAGCCCGCCCGAGCACCCGAGGCTTGATCTCGGCGATTACGGGATCAATCCCCTTTGTCCTCAAGGATTGGGCCCTTTCGATGATGTTCCGGGGCGGGCTTGAAGCCCTCGATAAACTTGACTGGCTATTTCCTGCCAGCCGCTCACCAGATCGAGGCGATTTCTCCAAATTCTCCAAATCTGCCCGGATCGATCTTAAAATCTCCTCGACGACCTGCATCAAGCCACCTTTTTAACCCAGTTGGAGACCAGCTTCTTTCCCAAAGGTGTGAGGACCGACTCTGGATGGAACTGGAGCCCTTCAGTTGGGTGGAATTTATGCCTCACTCCCATGACCACGCCATCATCGGCCACTGCCGTAATCTTGAGTGGTGACGCCAGCTTCTTTACGGCCAAAGAGTGATACCGGCCCGCGTCCATTGGGCTTTCTAACCCTTCAAAGATGCCCTTTTCATCATGTTTTATCGACGAGGTCTTTCCGTGAACTGGTGTGGTCCTGTCGATTGTACCACCATAGGCCAGGTTTATGGCCTGATGACCAAGGCAGACACCCAATATCGGAACACCTTCAAAGGCCTTCATGATCCTTATGCAGTTTCCGATATCTCTTGGGTTTGCAGGGTGGCCAGGTCCAGGAGATATCACGATCCCCAAAGGCTCAAGTTCTTTTACGCGGTGCAGCTCTATCTCGTTTGAGACGACAACCGTCTCTGGATAGAACAAAGATACGTAATCCACCAGGTTCCAGACGAAAGAATCCTGGTTGTCTACGAAAAGGATTGGTCTTCTTTTCATTCATTCCACCCCCAAAGCCTTCTTCATCGCAGCCATCTTTCGTTCAGTCTCAATGTACTCTCTATGAGGATCTGAGTCGGCAACTATCCCTGCGCCCGCCTGAATCTGGGCCACATCGCCTTCCAAGATCACGCTTCTTATGGCGATGGCAAAGTCTGCAGCGCCATCTGAGGAAAAATAGCCGATCCCGCCTCCGTAAATCCCACGAGGCTTTTCTTCAAGCTCGTCTATGATCTCCATGGCCCGAAGCTTGGGCGCCCCCGAAAGTGTGCCTGCTGGAAACACGGCTCTTGCGGCATCGAAAGAGTCGCATTCTTCTCTGAGATCGCCTCGAACGGTGGACTCTATGTGCTGAACATGTGAATACTGAAGAACCTTCATGAAGTTTTCGACAAGAACTGTTCCAGACTTCGATACAGCCCTCACGTCGTTTCGGCCCAGATCGACCAACATCACGTGTTCTGCCCGCTCTTTTTCGTCTTTTAGCATCGTCCTTGCAAGAAGCTCGTCTTCCTCTGGCGATCCTCCTCGCGGGCAAGTTCCTGCAATGGGATTGACCGTGACTTTCCGGTCGTAAACGCTAAAGAGCGTCTCGGGCGATGCGCCAACCACGGCCCGATTCCCGAACTCGAGTATGTAAGTGTAAGGACTTGGGTTGATCCTCCTAAGCCGCCTGTAAAGGAGCATCGGATCCGGATTTTTCAGCCTGACCTTAGCCTCTCTTGAAAGGACCACCTGAAATATGTTGCCACCCAGGATGTGCTCTTTGGACTGGCGTACGGCCTCTTCAAAGGGTTCGGCTTCGCCTTTGCTGCAACTTATAGGGCCAAGGTCCCCTTTCTCAAAAAGATCTGGCTCAAGCTTTTCCAGGAGAGCTTTTGCCTCTTCGATCCCGCCATCGACTTCATCGTTGGGGTAAAGAGGCCTTACAGCTACGAGAACGTCATCTTCAAGATGGTCGAAGAGGAATACTTGCCGAAATATACCAAACTCGGCGTCGGGGACATCTGATATGGCCGGCTCAATTGAGGGCGTCCCAGATGTCCCAGAAGCGTCGCCCAAATCCGGCCTCAACCTTTCTCGAACCAAGTCATAAGCCAGATACCCTATGCCGCCACCCAAAAAAGCCTGCCTTCCGAACCGGGTCTTGTAGGGCGAACACGGTATGGTGCACCTAAGAGCATCGAATAGGTCGAACCCTTCTTCGATTGTTCCCCTCAACGTTTTGTTTTCATCTTCCAACCTGACACAAAAGCCGAGCCGGGCTGCCAGAAACTCTTTTAGCTCATCGTCCTGGCAAGGTATCTCTACCTCGATATTTCGTCCTTTAATCGCAACCACTGCTGAAGGATTTGCACCCACAAAAGAGAACCGAGCTCTCTGGTCAGACTTTTCCACAGACTCCAGAAGGAAGGGATAGCCCCCATGGCGAATAGCGTTGTAGAGGGCAAGAGGCGCTTCTGGCTTGATCTCATCAGAGATCGATTCGATCGATGGGGGTGCAACAGAGCGATTCGATCTTGTCAAACCGCGTCTTCCATCGAGAAGATCTATTGAGGCGGGCACGACTTCACCTCCTTTATGAAATTCTTGATCTTTTCGCAGTCTTTTTTGCCATCATTTCTGCCATCTGTTTCGACTCCGGATGAGACGTCAACTGCGTAAGGGTTCACTTTCCTTACGGCCTCGGCCACGTTCACTGGACTCAAACCGCCTGCAAGTATCACTGGGATATCAAGCTCTTTTACAAGAGTGGCGCTGAACTCCCAGTCGTGAACCTCACCGGTTCCGCCAAATCCGCCGCTGAAAGTATCCAAAAGTAACGCATCGGCGACCTTTGCAAACTTGCGTGCCACGTCTATACTTTTCTTGACACTCGCCCCACTGGGGTCAACCCCCACGGCCGCAACTATTCCTTGCGGGATCATCTCCTTGAGCGTCTTTAGCTCTTCAGGACTCAACGTTCCATGAACCTGAATCACGTTAGCCCCAGTATCCAAAGCAAGCTCTGCTGCCTCTTTGACTGATTCTGGCTCGATCACAATCGCGCTCGAGGCAAATGGCGGAATCGCCTTGATCAGCGAACGGGCCATCTTTCTGGATATGTTCCGACGCGATCTTGGAATCTCCACCACAAACCCCACGGCGTCAGCCCCTGCAAAGACCGCACAATCTCTGTCTGTGCCGTTTTTGATCCCACAGATCTTAATCCTGGTCAAAGAAAACGCCCCAATGTTGCAGGATCGCCGGTCGCCTTCACGAGCCTCTTTAAGGTTTCAAGGGCCCTGCCTGAGTCGATGGCATCTTCTGACATCCTGGCGCCCTCAAAGAGCGAATCGGCCTTGCCTGAAATGTGTAGTGCGGCTCCTGCGTTCATGCAGACTATATCTCTGCCTGGGTTTTTCACACCCTTGAGAATCTGAACTAACTGCTGTGCGTTCTCAAAAGGTGTTCCACCCTTGATCTGGTCTAGTGTCGACTGGGCGTAGCCAAAGTCTTCGGGATTCGTGGTGTAGCTTTTCACGCTCCCGTGGTCTAGCTCTGATATCAAAGTGGGACCTGTGTTTGTGATCTCGTCTAGGCCGCTTCCGTGAACCACCATTGCACGCTCGGTCCCCAAAATCTGGAGAACCTTTGCAAGCGTCTCACAAAGGCCAGGATCATACACACCTATGACCTGATTCTTGGCCCCGGCCGGGTTCGTCAAGGGACCAAGGACGTTGAATATCGTCTTCATCTTCAGATCGCGTCTGATAGGGGCCACCCGTTTCATGGCAGGATGAAATACGGGTGCGAGCATGAAACCTATCCCAAGAGACTCGATCGCTTCTTGGACCTTCTCGGGCGCGAGAGTCATCCCGACCCCAAGTTCTGAAAAGACGTTGGCGCTTCCGCAACTGGAGCTGACTGCGTAATTGCCGTGTTTTGCCACCGAAATTTCACAGGATGCAACCACTATGGCGGCGGCGGTGCTGATGTTGATGGTATTTGTCCCATCACCGCCTGTGCCACAGGTATCAATCAGAGGCCCTGCAACCTCTGGAGCGATCCGTATTGCAGAATCCCTCATCGCTTTTGCCATTCCTGCAATCTCTGAGACGGATTCGCCCTTCATCTTCAGGGCGATGAGAAGGGCTCCTATCTGAGCGTCAGAGGCTTCGTTGAATATCGCCTTCAAGAGCGACTCCGCCTCTGAGACGCTCAGGTCATTTCCCCCCATAATTTTTTGAAGATGTATCATCATGGTCACCGACAATAATGTACTAATTTGTACTATGACGTCCGAATGAATGCATTGTATATAAGATTTGTGTATCGTTGTAAAACGTCGGCTGGGCAGAGGTTGAACGTTTCTGATTTTTCGGGTTAAGCGGGCGGATAACGACAACCTCTGTATAGATCGCAGCACAGGTGTTGAGCCATTTTGCGTACCCTTTCTCCACATTTTTCCCTTCAATTCTATACATTAGTTAAGGCGAAACGTTCATATAGAAGTTTAAACATCCCGCAAGCAACGTCGTAGTATCAAATTATCAATTGAGGATGAATGATATGGCTGGATTAGGTGGAACTCCCGTTTTAATACTCAGAGAAGGAAGTCAGAGGACTGAAGGCCGCGAGGCTCAAAGATCAAACATCATGGCCGCAAAGGCCGTGGCCTCTGCCGTAAGGACTACCCTTGGACCCAAGGGCATGGACAAAATGATGGTGGACACACTGGGCGATGTGGTCATCACAAACGATGGTGTTACGATCCTAAAAGAGATGGACATCGAGCACCCCGCAGCCAAGATGATGGTAGAGATCGCAAAGACCCAGGACGACGAGGTCGGTGACGGAACCACCACCGCAGTAGTGCTGGCAGGCGAGCTGCTCAAGAAGTCCGAAGAGCTTCTCGAGCAGGAGATTCACCCCACCATAATCGCAGCAGGATACAGGGCAGCAGCAGATAAAGCCATCAAGATCCTAAACGAGATCGCTGTCAAGGTCTCCGCCAGCGACGAAGAGATGCTAAAGAAGATCGCAGTCACCGCGATGATGGGAAAAGGATCTGGCACCGCCAGAGACGAATTGGCAGAGCTCACAGTCAACGCAGTCAAGGCCATAGTGGATGATGACGGAAGCGTTGACGTGGACAACATCACCGTCGAGAAAAAAGTTGGCGGTGGAACTACTGATTCACAGCTCATCTACGGCATGGTAATCGACAAAGAGCGTCTCCACACCAACATGCCAAAGAAGGTCAAGGACGCCCAGGTCGCGTTGCTCAACACACCAATCGAGATCGAGAAGACCGAAGTAGATGCCAAGATCGAAATCACCTCTCCTGACCAACTCCAGGCGTTTCTGGACCAGGAAGAGACCATGCTTCGAGATATGGTCAACAAGATCATCGATTCCAGTGCCAACGTGGTATTCTGCCAGAAGGGCATTGACGACTTGGCCCAGCATTTCCTGGCCAAGGCAGGGATCTACACCATCAGAAGGATCAAGAAGAGCGACATGGAGAAGCTCTCTCGCGCCACCGGCGCTAAGATCGTGACCAGCATCCAGGACCTCGCCGAAGACCAGCTCGGAAAAGCAGGTCTCGTCGAAGAGAGGAAGATTGGAAACGACCCCATGACCTTCGTTGAAGAGTGCGTGAACCCAAAGTCTGTCTCCATCATTCTTAGAGGCGGAACCGAGCATGTGGTTGACGAACTGGAGCGAGCGATGGAAGACGCCCTCCGTGTTGTTGGTGTGGCCCTTGAAGACGGACTGCTGGTACCCGGCGGCGGCGCACCCGAGATCGAGCTGGCCCTGAGGCTCAGAGAGTACGCAGCCACAATTGGCGGAAGAGAGCAGCTCGCCATCGAGGCTTTCGCAGAGGCCGTCGAAATCATACCAAAGACTCTGGCCGAGAATGCAGGTTTCGACCAGATCGACACCCTCGTGGCCCTCAGAAGCAGCCACGAGAATGGCCAGAAGGCTACAGGTCTCAACATCGACACCGGCAAGCCCACAGACATGCTGAAAACGAACATCGTAGAGCCTCTGAGGGTCAAGACCCAGGCGATCAACTCCGCAGCCGAGTCTGCTGTGATGATCCTGAGGATCGACGATGTGATAGCCTCCAAGTCAGGTGGCCCTGGCGGCGGCATGGGTGGCATGGGCGGAATGCCGCCTGGAATGGGCGACATGGGCGATTACTGAGCCCACCCTATTCCCATCCCCTTATTTTTTATAGCCATAGAGCCGTTTTATTCATTTTTTGATATAGGTCCATAATCAGATTATGGTCGTGTCCGCGAATCGTTGAAAATCATCAACATGCGACTGAATGGACCGTTCTTTACATTAAAGTGCAAAACAAAATCTTGACGAAATATGAGCGGGTTAGCGTTATACTCCAAAACAAAATGGAGGCTTTTGAATGAGATTATGTCATTTATTGGGATTGACAGCAGGATTGCTGGTCTTTCTGATCGGCTCTTCTGTGGGCTCTGAAGATTCGGTAGCGGTTTACACGATAGGCGACACCACGGGAGACTGGGGCTTTCCTTCGCCTTACGCCCACTACAGCCGTGGACCTGGATACACTCAGATGAGCTTCATCTTCGACACATTGGTCTGGAAAGACGAATCTGGCTACGTCGGAGCTTTGGCTGAAGACTGGGTGATGGAAGACGACGACGTTTACCTGTTCCACCTCAGAAAAGGTGTTACCTGGCATGACGGAGTGACTTTTGACGCAGACGACGTGATCTTCACCGTGGATTACACCAAAGACAATCCCTACATGTGGGTAGACGACTCCATAATAGAGAGCGCAGAAAAGGTCGATGACTATACTGTCAGGCTATATCTCTCAGAACCTTATGCGCCCTTCCTAGACCAGGTTGCTGGAACCCTTCCAATCCTTCCAGAACACATCTGGGAAGACGTGAACGATCCTGTGAACTTCAAGGATCAGGAGGCTCTGATTGGGACTGGACCCTACACCCTCGAAGTTGGAGACTTACAGCAAGGTTCAGGGAACTTACAGGTACAAAGCCTATGACGACTACTACCTTGGCAAGCCAAAGGTAAAGGAGATAAGATATATCAAGATCTTGGCACCCAACGCCGCTGCCCAGCTGATTCAGGGTAACATAGATGCAGCAGAGATCCAGCCAGAGATGATCGAGCAGCTTGAAGACGACTTTGAGATCATCACGATACCAGAGCATTGGTGGAACTACAAGTTGATGATCAACCATCGTGAATGGCCTATGTCGGACAAAAAGTTCAGGCAAGCTCTGGCCTACGCTATCGATCGAGATAACCTCGTCGATATTGCTGGCAGAGGATATGGCCTCATCGGAAGTCCTGGACTCATTCCATCTGATCATAACTGGTACAACGACGATATCGACAATTTCTATCAACACAATCCTGCGAAGGCTGAAGACCTCTTGGATGATATGGGATACGATGGCGAAGAGATCGAGCTTCTCGTCAAAGGTGGTCGAAACGTCGAGGAAAGGATCGGCGAATTGATCGCAGAAGACCTAGAAAAGGCTGGAATTAACGCGGTCCTGAGAACCATGGATCCAAAGACCGTGGACACCAAGGTAAATGGATGGGACTTCGATCTTGCCCTCGGAGGTCATGGTGGTCTCATTGGCGATCCCAATTTCATGGCCAGAAATACTCTCGACATGGGAGACTTCAACAGCGCAAGGTATGACAACAACGATGAACTCACAGATCTATTGGAAGAACAGGTGGTCGAGACCGATGAAGATGACCGAATAGATATGGTCAATCAGGCTCAGGTCCTTTATGCTCAAGACGTTCCTGCCCTTTCCTTGTACTATCCTGATTGGTTCTGGGCTTATGACGATCGGGTGGAGATCTATTACACTTACAACGGGATGGCTCTGGGGATACCCATACCTCAGAACAAGTTTGCATTCGTGGGTGTGTGAATATAACCACCCCCCTCCACCAACTCCTCTATTTTATTTTAAATCGTAGTCACATGTACAGAAAATATAGGGTATGTGATAACTTGCATAATTATACGGTATAGTATAATTATGTGCGTTGAGATTCACTTATAATCAGCATATAAGTGCTCTTTTTTTCCACTGTGATGATTATTAGATGATTTTTCCTCTAAAAATTAGAGAAATTAATAGGGCATATCCACTTTTTGTGATAGACCGAAATACACCACAATTTTAACTAAATTATGACAGTGACCATTTAATAAAAAATTAGATCGGGTGGATGGAGACTGATACTGTAAATACCGATAGGCTTAACGTTATAGAAGCAATGCATCTACCGATTCTTATGTATTAATTTCAAAAATATTAATATAAACTAAAATTATATGGCATAGCGTTATATTGCACTACGTATGTGTGAGATTACAAAAGTTCATGGAAGCCCATGACTATTGTTGAGGAATGTCATATGATACATCTATCTCATAAATATTGTAGAGACTTTTGCAGAATAATTTACAATACATTTTCATTTTTAGCAGTAAGTTCACTGTTCATCGGATGCACGGGTTTTTTTAAAACATACGTAGGATGCATCATTCTTGGAGTCGCGCCGTCCATAAGTGCGTGTATCATCGTTTTTTTAATATCCTTTTCAGTTTACAGTCTGGATAAAGTCGCAGATATCGACAAAGATGCCGTCAATATGCCACAAAGGCAAAATTTCCTTTCCGGACGAAAACGGCTCGTTCTGGCTTACTCCTTGGCAGCATATTTGTTGGCCATTCTGTTGATATTGGTATATAATCCAAAGGCGTTTCCCATTGCGTTAGTTCCCTTTGTGGCCAACGCGTTTTATGGGATGAAGCCAATATCAAAATTGCCCAGGCTCAAAGATATACCCGTCATGAAAAACTTCATCGTGGCCATTTCTTGGGCTTTGATCACAACGCTCCTTCCTGCCACACAGTACACTGCTCTGGGTGCAGTCAATATAGGAATTGTGTTATATTTCATGTTGATAAAATCTTTTGTGAATACCGTCCTTTATGACGTCAGGGATGTGAAAGGCGATCGAGAAAATGACGTGAAAACGATACCCGTCATTATCGGGTCAAAAAAACCACCTTTGTGCTCTCAGCTTTGAACAGTACCCTTTTGCCTATACTTTTGTTCATGAGTGGTGAAATAGTTTTGTTTACAACGATACTAATATTGTATGGTTATGGATACATATTCTATTTCAGAACTAGACGAGATCCTTTGATTCTCGACTTTTTAGTGGAGGGAGAATGGATGTTGGCCACAATTTTGTACGTAATTTATGTTTGATTGGATACCCCACAGCTTGCATCGGAGTGCGTCGCGATCCGCTTGATTTGCTCAGATTTGTTCAAATAATATTCAAAAAGCTCGCCACCCCATTCCCTGGCCGAATCCCCGATACAATTGAGATCGGTTCCGACATCGTATCCACCCTCCATCCTGAAAAGCCCCAACGAGAACATCCTATCGGTGACTGTAAAGGCCACCTTAACGTCTGTATCGATCCGATACAGCCTGAATGTTTCAAGTTTGAGCAGTTCATTTAGCAAGTCCGGACAATCCTCGGCCACGATATCGAGGATGGACTTGGTCAGGATCAGATCGACCTTGGCACCGTTCATCAGGGCAGTGGCAATGACTTCAGCATATCCTGGCACTATAATGGGTGACACACCTTGGATCCGCTTTGCTTTACCGAGTTCTGACATGAAATGCCCGTGACTTTTAAGAATATCTGCAAGAGTTCCTTCGATAATTTCAGATTGGGCAAGCATCCCCATTCGTGGTATTAATTCAGGGGGTATCCCTGTTATGTCGTGGTTCATCCAAAAGTTTCGATACTTTTCCATGATCTGAATGAAGTTGACCATATCGTCCAGTAGATATGCCTGCATCTTGCCCACGTTAGTAAGGCCGTATCCACCTTCGGTTTTGGTAATGATCTCCGAATCTCTCATGTCCTTTATGGCATGTAAGATCGTGGTGTTTCTGGTTCCCGTCTCCTCTGACAAATCTGATGAGCTTTTTACCCCTTCCAAGAGGCTTAGCATGATCTGCGTTCGAGTCTTGGATCGGGTAAAGGACTTGAGCAGTTCCTCAGCAATTGCGTATCTATCATTTGGGGACATAAAGTCATACTCCCTTACGGTAATCTCAAGAATTTTTCAGATATAGTCGAGAATTAATTTGTTCTCGCCAGAATAGTGTTTAACGATATGAATAAGGCCAAAATGTCGAACTCATGAGTGTTCGTCATTTGTCCGAAAGGTATTGTTAAACACTACAATTCTCAGAGCTACTTGCTTTCAATGATTAGGTGAGGATTCACCACATGGTAAAGATTGACCTAAGTCAATCTCACTCTATTAGTAGTTAATCATACGTAAAAACTTGATTTGGTGGATTCCATATCATTTATAGTTCTTATGATTTAATATTGGGGCGTCGTTAGCAGCAAGAGATGTATATGTGTCGTACGTGTTTAGCCCCCAAAAATGGATTGCTCGATGTTGGTTTTAGTCGGTGAACGCACGTCGATCAACAACTTGTGCCAGATTGGAAAACAATATCAGTAGCTGAAGTTGCTTGGAATCAGCTCTTCGGAACAGGTCGAACGAACCATCACGAGATGGGTTTAATGATGCCGATTGAGGGGAGCTAAACACATACTATGTGTCGAGTCCAGCTGCGATAGACTCTTTCCTCATGAACTTTGATGATGCTATGCGGATTTGTACATCCCGAACTGAGATAACTACTAATAACAAGTGTTATGATGAGGTTGAACGGTGTGATAAACATGCGAGTAATTCAATGGGTGTTCCTTTCACTTATGTTCTCTACTTTCCAAGTTTTCCCTCGGTCGCGCCCAGCTTATAAACTACCTTTGCATCTTGCATAATATGGGAACCATATGGAATTAAATACGTCTCATATATTCCGATAAAAATAGCATTAATTCAGCCTACAATCTGGCAAATGTATGCAAAAACCAAAACTTGGAAAGTAGAGTTATGTTGTTGAGTCTTGCCCATCCTTGCGTCGCCTGGGGCGATGTAGATGTTAGTGGGAAATGGCAGTCCAGTTACGACTTTGGTCCAATGCAAGAAACAATGATGGCAAACATCCAGCAGGTTGATGATAATTTGGTGGGATCATTCTCGGTGGAAACGGAACCATCTGGTGGTGAATATTCAGGAATCATCTTTGGGACAGTAGACGACGACAAGATTAGAGCGTATTACCTTTCCGTAAGAGACCTAGGCGGCGATGACCCCTCAGTCTCGGTATCTTTCACAGATGGAACGCTGAAGGGCGAAGATACCATCGAAGGAACGTTCTACTACCAAGACAGCGACCTCAACAGGATCTCTGGACCCTATGAGGCTACAAGAGTCTAAGGATTTTTAAAATAATTTGGGCTGCCATCCAAAGCAGCTCATATCAGGCTTCTGCAGTTTCGTAGTCAGTATCCATAGTGTCCTGCAGACCGTCTTTGGATATGTGAGAGACCATCCTCTCTGAGACGTCCTGATCGGAGAGTATTTCCGCAAAGCGCTTTGTGTATCCATCCCTTTTGGCAGCTCTTTGGCATTCGAAGATGTTCTTGTACTCGCTGATGGTGGAAGGCGCAACACTCAACCTTTCACTCATCTCTTTCACCGAGCATCCCGCCTCGACAAGATCCATAAAATCTTTCTCGTCAAAGGGTGGCTTCAGGTCGGATTCCCGGAACAGGTGGAGCTTAATTCTGGCGCGACTGACCGTTTTGTTGAGCGCGCGATCTCCCAGATCTTCAGCAATCTCGGTATCGCTGAGCCCCTTATAAAAGAGCCTAACCATGGCGGCAAGTTGATCGGGGGTTAGTTTGGTCTGGATGTTGTACCTCTCGATCATCTCTGATACGACTCCACGAAGTGCACGTTCGATCTCTTTGCTTCCTTTGAGATCGCCATGTAATGTGGCCTGTTTTTCGACCACTTTGGTGTTGTTTGAGATCTTCAAGAACAGCTCTTTCAACTGATCCGTCCTATCGCTCATTTAAGAACTCACCCGAGACGGAACTCCCCTGTTTATAGTATAAAGAGGTTTCCCATAATATTGTCCTTTGTGATCTGGCAAAGTCAAAATCATGCCAAGCCCATTAAGGCACCATATTTTCCACCGAAACTCATCAAAAGAGATATTAACTGGCAAGGCGAGTTGAAAGCCATGAATTTCGCCCTCCAGATAGGGAAGATTGCAGGAATTCCGATCAGGTTGCACATTACATTTCTGGCGATCATTCCGGTGGTTGCCTACCTATTCGGGACTTTTTCGCAGCTGGTCTACGGAAAGCCCTATGGCTTTGGCGCTGTGGAACCACTGGAGCTGAGGTGGATATACTCTCTTGCTTTTTCTATCCTGCTTTTTACCTGTGTAGTCCTTCACGAACTGGGCCACTCCTTCGTGGCCATGCGTTATGGCATCAAGATCAAGAGCATAACCCTCTACATCTTGGGTGGTGTGGCCTCCATGGAGGATATTCCTCGAGATCCTGCAAAGGAGCTAAAGATGGCCATCGCAGGACCCCTGGTGAGCGGCGTCATAGGCGCAGGATGTATCCTGCTGAGCAATCCTTCTGCCACAATTCTGGGCGAGGTTCATCCCCTCACCACTTTGCTTTGGTCCCTTGGCATAATCAACCTCATCCTGATGATCTTCAACCTGATCCCAGCCTTTCCCATGGATGGTGGCCGAGTTCTCAGAGCTTGGTTTGCCACCAGAATGCCTTATGCTGCCGCAACCACGAGGGCGGCCAACATAGGCAAGATGTTTGCAATCGCCATGGGACTTCTGGGGTTTTTATCCATCAATGTATTTTTGATATTGATCGCCTTCTTCGTCTACATCGGAGCTTCTGAAGAAGACAAAGCCACATCCATATCGGTTACTCTGGATGGCATCAAGGTCAAAGATATGATGTCTTCTGATGTCAGGACCGTCGCTCCCGAGACCTATCTAAGAGACTTGGTCGAGATGATGTTTCGGGAAAAACACAGAGGCTACCCGGTAGTCCAAGCCGAAAAGCTGGTTGGAATCGTCACCATCTCTGACGTCCAGAAGGTGCCAGATCCCATGAGAGCGAGCACTACTGTGGGCCAGGTTATGAACAAGAAGATATATGTGATCCGGCCCGAGGACGAAGCCACCGATGCCATGAAAAAGATGGCCGAACGCCAGATCCGAAGGCTTCCGGTCCTGGAAAACGAGCGACTTGTTGGAATATTATCAAGGTCTGATCTGCTCAGAGCAATAGAGATCTGTTCTGGGTGGTAGCATAAAAAGAGTTTTCTAGGTGGTCGTTTTAGTCTTCCCCAACTAAGGAGTAATCGATTTGGAAAAGATGGATTCAGAATCCTTCCGCAAAGGAGAGCTTCACCACGGCCTTCCTGATGAGCTCAAGGA